>JAYYCN010000242.1:0-5725 GCA_036161795.1 Bacteroidota bacterium | reverse complement strand
GTAAATTCAAGTATCCCAAAGGAGTGGGTGGCTGCGTAATATTTATTGTTCTTTGGGTTTCTGGCAACAAAGGTGAAGTCATAAAGATTCTGACTCAGGGGGCTGCTAAGATTACTCCTCCAACCGGTTTGATTATACAGGTAATATCCTGATGTATTAAACCCATTACCAAATGTTGCACTAACGCCTCCACCGCTAACCAAAAGAGTAGATCCGTTCTGTGTCATGGAAAAAACGGACCGGTTTGCTGGCCCAGTTGGATAAAAAGACATTTCTCCTGCATCTGTTTTTCTAATAACTCCTGTGTTATAACCGGTACAAAACCAATAATTCCCCTTCATGTCTTGTGTGGCTTGGGTGATTAGATTTACACTGAGTGTTTCTGGGTTTGCCCCATTTAGTCGTACAATCCTACCCGGCCCCGCTAGGTGAACGCCTTGTTCATTAGAAAATAAATCGGTAATGGGTCGGTTGTCGTTATAGGAAACCTTTTGAAATCCTCGGTAATATAAAAGAATACTGCTGTCTTTTACAAAAAACAGGCTATCTCCATAAGCATGCAAATCACGCGCATTACTCACGTTAACACACACAGACCATTGTTGGAAATCATTCAGATTTACGCTGCGATCCCAAGGTGCGTACAATATGTTTTCTTCCGTAGCAATATAGATGCTATCAGCGACAACACATGCACCTTTGATCGCGACTTGACTTCCTCCGGGGCCAATAGAGGTATAACTATCTCGAATTTCTCTTTTGGAAATATCCAATACAAGTATTCCAAATTGAGTAGAAACAACGGCATCAGAACCAAAGAAGGTGACATCCTCAATTCTTTTATCTCCCTGAAGCGGTTTATTTTTAAAGCCTGGAACACGTTCAATTTTAGAATCATTGAATAATAGATCAATATTACCATCGATATATCCAATGAAAAGAACGTTTGCTTCGGAGGAATAACGCAGACATGTGATTTCTGCTCCCGCAAATCCATCTGAACGCCTGAGGACGTTCATTTGTCCGAAGTTGTCGGTCCTCCAGAATCCATTCTCCGTAGATGCATAAACATATTTTTGGGTGGCCTCGCAATACTTTGGATTGATAAAGCTGAAATGCTCACGCCATGTACCCGTCGGTATATTTGGGATTTGTGATAGGGTAGTTCCTATTCCAATAAAAATATACAAACCCAATAGAAGGATATGTTTACGATAGGTGCTCATTAGTTAAATGTATAACGGAGTTCAATCCCCATATCCGTAAGAGATGTGTAGAATTGAGTGGCTATTTTTGGGTCCATTATGGTGCGATTATATCGCAGCGCCAAATTGATTTTCTGATTAACTTGGTATGTAACCGATGGATTGATTCGGACGTTGAGCATTCCTGCTGTGTATCGGTTGACATTAACGTCTATTTTTCTAATTACCGTCGTATTGTCGCTGATGGTAACGGCTAAATCAAACCTAAAGTCATTAGGTAAATATACCTTTCTACCTTTCCGTCTTACAGGTAATGTGAGACCCGTCACTCGGTAACCCGCATTCATTACAAACTCGTTTTGTCGCATTTCGGTGAGATTAAAGCTTGCGGCGAATAATTTCAATACGCGCATTCTTTTATACTCAATACCAAGCGTCCAGTTGTTTTTGGTGGTAATATTCATACCGAATAATGGAGAGAAACCTTCGGTGATAGTTACATCAGCAACTTGGTATTTAGGTATTAAATCACTTCCTTGGGTAGCAATTGCGCTAATATCGTATTGCAGGTTTCGTTGGTAGTTGCCCACCGTGTAGGTTCCTTTATAAGAGTGTTTGATATTCACATTTGAGAAAATATCTGACAAACCAGGTATCCTTGATAATCCATTGTAATTAATACTCCAGTTCGGCATGGGTAGCGTAGGGAATAACCCGATTTCGCTTCTACCTACATCTTGCCCGCTGTAGGCCGCATAAAAACCTCCAATGATCACATCTTGAGAAGATTTAGAGTATCCAACAGGATAGCCTGTGGCTGGATCAATAACCAACCCTCCGCTCATACGAGGATCTTGTTGTTGAAGACGAGTCGCTACGGTGTACCGATTTGCTAAAAAGTTGTCAAAAACAGGATTTGGGTGGTTTTCATTCTGATCCAAATCTTTGACAAAATGAGTGTTTAAGAACAGACCAGAAATGGTGTATGTACCTGTTTCTGTTAAACCTTGATCTAACCATTGAGTTCCATCAAACTTGAAAATACTCTGCGTACCACGCGTTTCATTGCGTTGGAAATTGATTCTTATTCTAAAGTCTTTCAGCGGTTCAACGGTTATGTTACCACTGATATTCTGAGTAATATTGTTCTTGTAAAAATTGGCCTGTCTTTCATCCGACATGAGTGATCCGTTATTGGCCATATTGAATCTCATGTTTGGATCTTGAAGGCCGAACACGAATCCGATTCCTGGTTCGGTTCTATAAAAGTTATATCCAAAGTAATCCGGACGATGAGCGAAACCAGGAAGTTCGGTAGTTTCCTTCCGGGTGATGTTGACATTGGCATTTTTTATCATGGTTATTAAATCTCCCAACATGACCGTGAGAGGGTTGGGCTTCTTTAATTCTGTTTTACCTCGGTCTAATGCACTTTCATAGTTCTCGTCCTCGGGATCAATTTTTACTCGTTTCGATTTCCTGTAATCCTTGAGCCATGGAATTTTCATGTATAGCAAAGAAAGGTTAAACTGGCCCGTCACATTTATATCTTGGCTGTTTTGTATGGTATTACCCAGAGAAGCGAAAGCGGGTGGTGCTTGATTCCACTCATAGCTTCCATTGTAGGTAGCGCTACCATTGATCCAACGTAGCCAACTGATTTTTGAGAATGGGAAGGTATATGTAGCATTGGTGCGTTGATAGAATCGACGCATTCTACCGAAACCTTCAAATTCTGCCCATATAGAATCTTGTTTTTCTTTTGAATTGATTTCTCCGTATGGTTCTTGGATCCGGGCTTCAACATTTGCCAAATACGTGACATTTAAAGATCTAGCTATTGGAAATGCGAGATTGTAGTTTCGGTTCAAGGTAAAGTTCTTATCGTATAACCTTGGGTTGATTTGCTTGAAATTATTGTTATTCCTCGCTTGTGTTTCACTATATAAACGGTTCAACTGAAGTTGAGAGGTGAAGGAGGATGGAAGTAAGTTGAAATTGAAATCACGTATGAGTTTCAATTTCTTGCTCTTGATTTTCTTAAAGGGTCGTATGAATTTGGTATTGTTTGAGTATGCATACCCCAATGTTGCCTGAGTCGTATTCAAGAAAAACTCCTCGATTTGTTGATTCCTACGGTAATTACTTTGATAACTATAGCTACCATTAAAATTACTGATGGACCAAGGTTTGGGCTTCTTACCGCCAGGGCGAGCAAACTTGAAATTATTGATGTTAAAACTAAATAAGGAATTATAATCTTCTGCCGCTTTCCGAATAGATTCACGAATGGCTTCAGAAGAAAGAGCAGCTAAATAGTTCTCTAGATTTAAATCTGGGTTTAATGGATTGAATTTAGGTCGAATAAAGCTTTCTGACCACCCTAGATATACAGGAATACTTACGCCCATATCAGCAGGGAAGAATTTACCAAACTCTAAGTTGGTTGCGATATCATAGTTGTAATTATTGGTTAAACTACGATCGTTCAATTTCTTGTCTACATCACCAAATCCAATGGTACGGATAGAACCCGCCATGTTTAGCTGTCCAAAGTCGGCCAATTGGGCTTGCAAATTAGCCAATGCCGCCCAACCCCCGGAGTTTGCAATATCTTTAACACGTAATTCATTGGTCCATACCTCAAAACATTTGGGTTCGTTTGAATTGTTACGCATCCCAATCATCATGACACGAATGTTCGATAAATCTGGTAGACCTAGTACACTAATCTTTCCTTTTTCTATGGCCTTGGTAAAAGGCGCAGTCATGGGCCAGTTGATGTTTTGACGATTTACTTTTAAGTTGAACAGTTTTTGAAATTCAAGATCAATAAAGTTAGCATCGGGCCAGATTAGTTTATCGCTATTGGCAGACGTTGAAGAAACAAATCCTCTCGTCATTTTTAGAGGCAATTCGTACTCGTAGTAGTTGTTGGTTAAATCTGTTCCAAATCGAATGAACACAGATACTTCGTCGTCTTCGATGGTGTTAGGTGTAACTTCTTCGGCATGCACGTATAACTGCATGCGCGAGTAGTTACGAATATCATACTGTACGGTTTTAAACGCCCCTCGAGCATCACCAGGTTGTAAATTACAGGTTTGTAGAGAAAGTGATTGCTCGTTTTCCAATACGGTACCCAAACTAGCCATATTTTGAACGCGTTCAATCCCAGGAGGTTTCACATAAGCAATAGGACTCCTTTTGCTGTTTTCTTCAAGGTTAACCGTACTAACCACAAATTTGGTTCCATCATTAGGATCGGTTGGGACTACTACTCCTGGTGTTTTCAACGAGTTTAAGTAACGTCTCCAATCTGCGCGTACCATATTGATATATCCAAATCTTAAAACAGCCGGATCATTGAATCCCGTCATAACCATACGCATAAACCGGATACTCTTGAAATCAGAAATGTTACCCACTGCTTTTTCAAATTCTCGGATGGGAATCTTCAACTGGTACCATTTAATTTCTTTTTGTTGACCGTTTCTAAGGCTTATGGTGTTGCTTGCGATATCTGCCACATAGTTCTGACCTATCTGTAAATCAGAAGCTCCAATTTTGATGCGGTACTGGTAATAATCCTCACTCTGATTCATGGTGAAGTCGCGGTTGATATCTTCGTAATCAGGTTGGGTTGTGGATGATTTTGGCATATCCGCATACTGTCCAGTAAATGTAGCGGTAGAGCTATTTCCTTGCATTCCTTGATAGCGTGAGTAACGCTCTATGATATCTGCATCTTGTTGAGTGTATTGATTCTCTAAGTAATGTACAAAGTTGTCATTTGAGGGATCTTGGCTAGCGGCAAGATACAAGGGACTTGTGTTACCAAAATTACTTTGGATCTTTTGCAGATAGGCTGTATCAAAGAAATCTTTCTCCTCTTCATCGTTCATGCCATCTAACCCTACGTCTTGTATGTTTCTAGCAGTAGGATTATTGTCAAATGCAAAGTTTATTTGGGGGCTAGTACTAATGAATCCAAATTGGCTCGTATCTAATTCACTACCATTTCCAGCAGTGGAGGGTAATCCGTTTTCAAAAGCTTTTCTCCGGTCAGGAAGAATGTCTTCACTTACGTTACCCAAATGGAACAATATCTCACCTTTCAAATTAGGATTATCCATTAGCGGATCCATTAGCCATATTTCCACATAATCAATGTTTGCCGCCTCAAAATCATTTTGATCTACTCGTCTCATAATACCCGCCCAACTTTTATTCGGGTTAATGAGTTCACCTTTGGCATCTATCTCTGTTGGATCGGAATTATAATTATACATTCCTCGAACATGGGGGTCAAAGGCAAGGTCTAATGTTGGTAATATGGTGGGCGTACCTTGGGGGAAGTTTCTTTCCGGGAATACCTCACGCTGATCAACCTGACGCATGTACGGATTAGATAATATCTCATCTACCCTGGTTTGGATATTCGATGGCATGTCCGCATCCCGATAAAATAGCTGATCGATGGTATAAAAACTGAGCTTAGCGTGTTTATTCAACCAAGT
>JAYYCN010000241.1:0-3135 GCA_036161795.1 Bacteroidota bacterium | reverse complement strand
ATTCCAATCGCTTTTTTACTCGGATTCAAATCGGTTGCATGATCCGAAAATTTCAAGTTGAATCGGATCATATCACACCTCCTTCTTGGCAAGATTGAGTTCGAGTATTTTCCAGGAATCGAAGGCGAATTTGGTCAAAAACCTGCCAAGATTCGGCCCAAAAAAGATGTACTTGCATGAACACAAAACTACCGCACAGAACATGCAATAGCATCATTTACAAACAGTTAAGGCCGTCTTTTGGACGGCCTTGAACATGGATGAATGTGGATAAACATTCTTTTGGTGGTATCGGACGGAATCGAACCGCCGACACAAGGATTTTCAGTCCTTTGCTCTACCAACTGAGCTACGATACCGATCTCCTCGCTTGCGCTAGGGAGTGCAAAAATAAGTGATTTATTCATTGTGACAACAATCTTTCCTAAAAATTAAACAGCCTCATCTATAATCTTCGCAAATCACTGGATTTCTCTATCTTGCAATTATGGAAGATTTAAACTCCCTCCACTATACCATCGCCATTGGAAGCCCCCACTGGATCGGCTTGAACTTAGGATTAGTTATTGGATTTATCCTCGTATTCGCTGCAGCTTATAAGGCAAATGAAAAACGTTTAAATATTATTGCATGGGTTTTAGCCATCATCATCGGTGGCAACGATATTGCTGGCCATGTCGAAGCCCTCTACAACGGAGTATGGGAAGCAAAAACACACCTACCTTTTCACTTGTGTTCATTTTCTGCAATCCTTAGTGTATTGACGCTCATCTTCAGAAAGCAATGGATGTATGAATTCCTTATTTTTTGGAGCGCAGGTGCCGTCCATGCTTTTATAACCCCTGAAATCACCGATGGCCATACAACCTTTAATCTGTTCGAATTTGGTATCGCTCACGGTGGGATCATCATCACCGGTTTCTTTGCCACGTTAAAACTCAAATTCAGGCCAAGAGATAAATCTTACTGGAAAGTTTTCTTGTACACACAATTAACTTTACCTGTTGTAGGTTTGATCAATTATCTCATCGGGTCAAACTATATGTACATTGCCCAAAAACCAAACGCCAATAACCCGATGATCATGGGTGAATGGCCTTGGTATATCATCGGATTAGAAGTTGTTGTACTCGCTCACTTCCTAGCCTTCTATTGGATACACCGCAGAGCCTCACGGGTACATTGGAATATGGAAATCACCGACGCTAACGACCCTGCAATTCAACCAACATCGGTGGGTTAACCAATATTTCATCGGTAAAGATGAATGCTTCCCCGCCCATCTCATACCCAGGATGACCCTTTGGTAATCTACCAAAGGTATTCGCTTTAACCCTCAGGAAACGAGCAATAAGACGCGATTTAGAACTTATACTAAGAGGAAATACCCCCGCTTCGTCCCCTCTGAAATTGCTCAAATCAGTGACCTCATCTAAGGTTTCATATTTCAGTCCATCCTCTGAAAATTCCACCAGCACGGATGTTGGATAAAAGATCCAAGCTCGTTCATCGCGTAAAAAACGCAATTGTATATGTTTCAACTCTGTTGGCTTTTGAAGGTCAATCAAGTATGAAATATCTTGACCTTGAAATCCTTGCCAACCTCCCGATCTCCACTCCGCTGAACCTATAATACCGTCTACAACAGCTTCAGCTCCTCCCGCACTATACTGCGGGTTATAATCACCGGCAATAGATAATACACTATAGTTATTCGGTTTCTCATGGATGTACGTCGCGGTAAAATCATACCGATTATAACCAAAAGCATACGTCGCCCAAACCAAGGCACTACCCTTTAAATTTAATACCGTATCTACACCCGATAAATGAAAGAAAACATGATGTGTACCATATCCTGGAATTCTTTGTCCCTTTTGCGTTTGAGGGTATCCACTATACGTCCAAAAATCCCTTTTTGCTTTTGGGAAATTTAAAGTAGAATCCATAAAACGTACAAAGACCCATTTCCCACGGCTTGAATCACCTTTAATTTTTACTTGATAATTTTGATCCTTTTTCACCGTCAATGGAGCTGAAATTTCTGGCAAATTGGATTGGAAGGTCTTATTGGATACCGATGTATGAGCTTTGATCCGCTTTTTTGAAACATACTCAAAAGGAATCTGCCTGTGTATCATTAAAAATGCATGAGACATAATATTATTCTGCGGCAATAATTCATGATAATATTCAGGAGGCGTTCCAAATTTGCTGCAGTAATGACTCAATGCTTTTTCAGAGCAAACGGTAAAATATCCATTGGCGAAATTCACCAAACCCGTATCCTTAGTGATTAGGATGTCTTTACCATCTTCCATTTGAATTCGAGCTCGATGAAAAGAAGGCTCTCCCAAATACCACTCATTTGAACTCGGGGCCACTGGATACATCCCAAGAGAAGACAAGACATACCAAGCACTCATTTGACCACAATCTTCGTTACCAATGTAGCCATCGGGCTTATCGGTGTAGAATTCTTGTTTTATTTTGCGGAGGATTCTTTGTGCTTTTTGAGGCTGTCCGATCGCATTGTACAAATAGGCCATGTGATGACTAGGCTCATTCCCATGAGCATATTGCCCGATGAGCCCCGTAATATCGGCTTGATCTCTACCTGTTGTATGAGGACTGCTACCAAATAAAGAATCCAGGGCTAACTCGAATTGCCCTTTACCACCAAAAGCATCTATTAATGCGGGAATCGCATGAGGAACTGCAAAACGATATTGCCAAGCATTGGCTTCGGTATAATGGTTATTCACCTCATTCAAACGGAATCGCTGTAACCATTGACCATTTTTCTTAGGGCGAAAACTACGGGTTTCTAGATCAAAAAGCCCCTTCCAACGCTCACTGCGTTTTTGAAAAATGAACCTCTCTTCTTCCATATCCCAATACCTCGCTAATCGATACGCACAATAATCGTCATATGCGTATTCTAGGTGTTTCGAAACCGATTCTGATTCCTTTAAGACATCGATATAACCAAGCTTCAAACCATAAAGCGTCAATAACTCGGATGGCATGGGTTTTTCATAGGTATCAGACTTCTCCTTCTCAGTCGAAATGTGAACAATCGCATTTATGATGCTGCTCCGTTGTGATGAAGCAAATGCGATTCCTGGAAGCACT
>JAYYCN010000240.1:0-2999 GCA_036161795.1 Bacteroidota bacterium | reverse complement strand
GAATCCTACATATCAAGGATGGAAAACAAATGCTAATTCCATCAAAGGGCTACATGTACAGGCAAGATTATTTGGCCGGCACCGATAGCCTATATGAAAGCTTTTATGCTGATGGTAAAGTCCATGTAAATTTCATATCAAGGGGACTACCTGTTCTTACCCAGGATACTGTATCCTTTAATGATCTGACCAACGAAATAATACCTAAGCCTATTCCATTTCCTAAAAAGGAGCATCTGTACTCATCAGGAGATAAATTTGTTTCTCCCTACAAATATGAACCAACAAAAACTTACAATAGAAGATTCACAGAAAAGAGAAAACAGCCTTGGGTGGTAAAACCTTTTAAGCCTTGGTTTTATGGTGTTAATGGCAAGTTCTATTTCTCAAATAATGAAATTGATATCCCTTATCATGCATCCTTAAAGCCTACGGAGCGATATAATTCTCCGTTTACTTTATTCTATACATTAGATATCCCAGAGGTGTTTGAAGAACAGCAATTAAACCTGCGTATGTTTACGAATTTAAATCGCCGTCGAATGGGTTTATTATTCGCCTACGAATTAAATAAAAAACCTCTTACTCATAGGTTTTCATTCAATTATAGACTTCGGCAATTTGAGCCAATTCCGGACATCCGAAAACGTGATAGGTCGCTATTCTTGCAGTATGGCATTGAAAAAATACTGATGGGTTGGGTAGTTAGTTCTTCCACTGAGTTATTTTCTAGTGGAATTATATCCATTAACTCGAATCCTGAACTTCTGCCATTAAACGTGGAAAGAACATACGCGCCGTATTTGAAAATGAAGATCACCAAGGCTTTGAGCAAGCATGATGCAATTATTGAAAGGCATCTCACTCAAGAATATGGAATGAGTGTCGGTCAAATCAGGAATTCACTTCAGAAGAGCTTCGCTTCCGCATTGTTCGCAAATGTTCATAGCAAAGCACGTTACAAAGGGTTTCAATATTTTGGAAATCTTAAGTTTAGATATTCTTTGAGTGAATCCAACATAGGAACCTTAATGGGCGGAAGCCAAGGTTGGATTTCACGTAAGGCTTATACCAATGAGCAATGGAATAAAATTGATATGTCACTCAGCCCATTAATTGCAAATGCTCTTCCCGTTAGAGGTGTTCAAGCGGGTGAAAGAATTGGAAATAGCTTTGTATATAGCCAGCAAAATATTGCACTATCTCCATTGAGTATTTTTAATGGAACTGTTCTTGAATCAAAATTCTGGCAAAGCATTGAGATCATTGGATTCATTGATTTTGGGACAGCTTTCTATGGTAATACTACCACACATTTCAGTAATCCATACAATCAATTAGTCTACAGTACACCAAACTATACCATCACTGCAAACACTCAAAACAACCCTTGGTTATTGGGTTATGGATGTGGGTTGGAAATGTCTGTGTGGAATATTCCATTTCGGATAGAAAGAGCATGGGGGAAAATTGGCGATGATTGGCAGTCACCTCAGTGGCTAATTTCACTTGGAAAGCTTTTTTGATTTTTTGAAATCTAAAAGGCGATAAACGCATTATTTTCACTTAATTTGCACTAAAGACATCTAATGGGATTATTTAGTTTTCTTACACAAGAATTGGCCATAGATTTAGGAACGGCCAACACGCTTATTATATACAGAGACACTGTAGTTGTTGATGAGCCATCAATCATCGCAATGGAAAGAAATACAGGTAATGTGATTGCCATCGGTAGTGAAGCCATGCAGATGTATGGAAAAGAAAATGAGGGCATTCGTACTATTCGACCCCTTAAGGACGGTGTAATTGCCGATTTTCAGGCTGCTGAACATATGATCCGAGGCATGATCAAAATGATGAACCATCGTCAACAGTGGATTAGCCCACAGTTGAAAATGGTTATTTGTATTCCTTCGGGAATCACTGAAGTTGAAAGACGCGCTGTTAAAGATTCCGCCGAACGCTCAGGAGCAAAAGAAGTGTATCTCATTCATGAGCCAATGGCAGCTGCAGTAGGTATTGGGATTGATGTTACACAACCTCAAGGAAATATGATTATCGATATTGTGGGTGGAACGACGGAAATTGCAATTATCGCATTAGGTGGTATCGTGTGCGATGAATCTATTCGAGTAGCAGGTGATGAGTTCAATCTAGATATCGTCGAATACATGCGAAGAGAACACAACCTTTTGATAGGAGAACGAACTGCAGAAAAAATAAAAATCAATATCGGATCGGCATTACAAGAGCTTGAGAATCCACCGGAAGATTATTCGGTGAATGGAAGAGACCTAATGACCGGTATTCCTAAATCAATTCATGTATCCTATTCGGAAATAGCAGATGCATTAGATAAAAGCATCTTGAAAGTAGAAGAAGCTATTTTACGCGCGTTAGAACACTCACCACCTGAGTTAAGCGCTGATATCCTTACAAACGGGATTTGGTTAACTGGTGGTGGAGCATTATTGCGTGGATTGGATAAGCGTATTTCGACAAAGACTCGTTTGAAAGTCAACATCGCTGACGATCCGTTAAGAGCGGTGGTGCGTGGTACCGGTGACGCATTGAAAAAAATTGGTCAATTCAAGTTTTTAATGACGGCTTAATGTAACCGCGCATGTGGGTTATCATACGTTGGCTTCGGAATAACGCATACCCATTAATTGCACTATTCTTGTTTCTATTTTCTTTCAATCTGGTTATAAAATATCAGGTCTATCAACATTCTCTTTATTTTAATCAAAGTGTTTCTTTTTTTCGTACGGTGGACGGATGGAGGTCTAGTCTTACTCAGTACTTTGACTTAAGAGAGGAGAATAAGTATCTCAAAGAAGAAAATCTTATTCTTCGAAAGCAACTTGCCCGAAACTACATTAACCACTCCCCTTCTTTCGACTCAACGTTTGCTGATACAATTACTATAGGCGCTCCTCGATTAGCTTATCGTTATCATCATGCCAACGTTATCAGAAATGAATTCCGAAAAAGAG
>JAYYCN010000239.1:0-6356 GCA_036161795.1 Bacteroidota bacterium | reverse complement strand
GGTGCTTCCTTAAAGGATATTGTAACCACCTCGCAAGCATATGGAATTTCTTCTGAATACAATTTGAGTAGCTGATTTCGAATGATTTCATTTACAAAAAATCGTTCACTTTTATCCGTAAGTTGATCTTCTGGAAAATACGCTGGATGAAAAGGTAAAAAATCCATGATATAGTTCTCCATCTCATCAATATTGAAGCCATGTTCTGCTGAAATTGGCAAATAGATATCCGCCTCAAACTCCTTTTTTATTTCTACCAATTTCGCTTCCAATTGATGTTGCTGCGATAAATCTATCTTATTCAATGCAACAATCTTTTTCGCTTTGGATCGGCTAAATTTCTCTTTTAACTCCTCAGAAAAAACCTTACCCTCGATATCTATTAATAAAACCAATACGTCGCTATCTACCATCGATTCGTTGACAAAACCCATCATTTTCTCATGCATTTTGTAGGAGGTTTTATACAAAACACCGGGTGTATCAGAGTATATGACCTGATAGTTGGTACCATTTTTAACACCTAAAATTCTATGACGAGTCGTTTGTGCTTTGGGATTTACAATGGCTAATTCTTCTCCAAGTAAATTGTTATACAAGGTACTTTTACCCGCATTCGGCATACCGATAAAACTCACAAAACCGCTTTTAAAATTTTCGCTCATATCAAAATCCTAAACAAATTTTAATGCCTTCTTCTAAGGAATGAGGTTCATATCCCAATATTTTCCTTGCTTTTTGAATATCCAACCCTGTAATCGGCGGTCTTTTCGCTGGTTGATTTAATGTTGCAGAAGATACCTTCGAAATATTTTCCATACTCAAATCATACATTTCTGCTATCTGATTCACCAATTCATATACTCCTATGTAATTCTTACCGGCAATATTGAATACGCCCTGAGCATCTGATTTTGCAGCAAGGATGCAGCCTTGAGCCAAATCCTCAGCTAATGTGGGTGTTCTAAATTGATCATCTACGACTTTTGCAGCTTTGCCTCCTTTCAAGGTATTATAGGCCCACAAGATAATGTTACTCCGGCTCATATCGGCTACCTGACCGTACACCAAAACCGTTCTCAAAATGACAAAATCGTCGGCGTAGGATAACACCCTCTTTTCAGCTTCCAACTTGCTCCATCCGTAATAACTCAAGGGATTGGGTTCGTCATCTTCTTGATACATTTTTTTGGTGCCATCGAAAATAAAATCAGTGCTTAAATGCACCAATCGGAATCCTGCAAGCATGCTCTTCTTTGCCAGATATTCAACGGCTTCAATATTTAAGGCCACACAGGTCTCTTTTTCAAACTCGCAATCGTCTACTTGTGTCATGGCAGCCGTATGAATGATGACATTGGGATTAAAACCATCGATTACTGCATCCATCTGCTCTGGATTAGTAATATCCATAGAGGCATAGGGTATTTCTGTCTGTGGATGCCGATTCTCTCCTTTAGCTGTCGCTAAAAATTCGACCTGATCATCAAATAAAAATGCATCCACCAATTTTTGGCCCAAAAGGCCATTACTACCCGTAATTAAAACTCTTAACTTTTCTGCCATGGTTTAATTCCTGACCAAAGTTCACTCCCAATCACGGAGTAAACAAGTAAAACCCACCTCAATGCTTATTTTTGTCGTATGAAGTTTTCTACTTTTATCTCCAAAGGTCGCGAATGCGCAGGTATTGTTGTTAACAACAAGGTGTATCATCTAAACGACATTCAACAGGATATACCAGAAACCATGATTGAAATGCTAAACAATTGGGATAACACCCTCGAAAAAGCATCAAACATTCAAAAGGATATTGAAAGTGGAAAACACAGCGAACACGCGCATGAAATTAACAAAGTGAGCTTTTTAGCTCCTGTGCCAAAACCCACCAGCTGCCGAGATGGTTACGCCTTTCGTCAACATGTTGCTGCGGCAAGAAGAAATAGAAAAGTGCTTATGATTGACGAATTCGATCATTACCCCATTTTCTACTTTACCAATCATAACGCAGTTCAAGGACCCGGCGATGTATTGTGCATGCCCGATCATTTTCAAAAATTAGATTTTGAACTTGAAGCAGCGGTTATACTAGGTAAAAGAGGAAGAAATGTGAGTGCTTCAGAAGCGGATCAATACGTGGCAGGTTATACCATCATGAATGACATGAGTGCGCGTCTATTACAAATGGAAGAGATGAAGTTGAACCTTGGTCCAGCTAAAGGAAAAGATTTCAGCACTGTAATCGGTCCATGGATGGTAACTCCGGACGAATTAGAACCATACAAGAACAATCCCAAAGAAGGACATAAAGGTGCAAGCTATGATCTAAGTATGAAATGCTGGGTTAATGGCAAACAAGTTAGTGAAGGCAGCATGGGTGATATGGATTGGACCTTCGCTGAAATCATTGAACGTTGTTCCTATGGTGCAGATATTTTTCCTGGTGATGTCATCGGTTCTGGAACCGTTGGAACAGGTTGCTTCCTAGAATTAAATGGGACTGGCTTATTCCACGATCCAAATTACACACCACAATGGCTCCAACCTGGTGATGTAGTCGACATGGAAATAACAGGCTTAGGAAGACTAAGTAATACCATGGTGGAAGAAAGCAGCGACATGTCGTTATTGGCCATTAAAAAGGGCTAGAATACACGTTGATTTGTTTTCTGATGTTATATTAATAGCATGATACAAAACCACGAAATCGATTATCGTCTCTATGGCGAGGAAATGCAGTGTGTGGAGATTGAATTAGATCCACAAGAAACTGTTATTGCAGAGGCTGGTAGCTTCATGTATATGGATGACGGCATCGAAATGGAAACCATTTTTGGTGATGGAAGTGCAAAAGAAGGTGGGTTTTTAGGAAAGCTACTGGGTGCTGGGAAACGACTTTTGGTAGGTGAAAGTCTATTCATGACAGCATTTAGTAACCTAGGGTCTGGAACAAGAAGAGTTACGTTTGCCGCTCCATACGCAGGTAAAATTGTACCCGTAAACTTGAATTCAATAGGAAATAAAATCATCTGTCAAAAGGATGCTTTTTTATGTGCTGCTAAGGGTGTTCAAGTAGGAATAGAATTCCAGAAACGACTCGGAACTGGTTTATTTGGTGGCGAAGGTTTCATAATGGAGAAACTTGAGGGCGACGGCATGGCATTTTTACATGCTGGAGGTTACATCATTGAAAAAGACCTAATGCCCGGTGAAAGCTTCCGAGTAGATACAGGTTGTATTGTAGGTTTTACTGGAACCGTTGACTACGATATCCAATTCGTGAAAGGTATTAAGAATGCCGTTTTTGGTGGTGAAGGATTATTCTTTGCTGTACTTCGCGGCCCAGGAAAGGTATGGTTGCAAAGCTTACCTGTAAGCCGATTGGCATCTCGCATTTTGAGCTATGCCCAGCCAGAAAAACGCAAAGGTGAAGGAAGTATTTTAGGTGGTATCGGAAATATGTTGGATGGCGATGGTTACTAGAACCAATAAGCCCATTTAACCGCTAAGGATCTACCCGCATAACCCCAAGTTTGGTCTCGTGGATTTAACATAAGAGGTGTACGGTCCCAGTTTTGTGCAAAAACCACAAAAATGTCGCTCATTGGACGATAACGCCACTGGAAGCGCACATTAATATTCATTAGTTTACTCTGGGCGTTCAGCTGCCAATATCCGATTAAGTAAGTCGTCGTGGATAAGCTGTAATCGGCTTTTATTCCAATTAAATCAATGGTGTATTGTCCACTATCCCTGAAGTCAATATTGATATGTCGGAGATCTCCTGTTAAGTATAAGCGTGGTATTTTACGCCTCCCCATACCAGGCACCCTATATTTAATGTTGGCTTTAACCTCTTGCTTACTACCAAAATAGTATCCCCCGAAATCATACTGAGCAAAGGCTACAAATGGTTTTCTATTGTTCGTAGAAAGTGAGATGTTTCCTCCAAACCAGTCGTAATCACCACTAAGATATCCGCCACCTGGTAGTGAAACAGGTGCAAATGGTAAGAATAAGCGATAATATAAGTGGTAGGTACTCAAACTAATCTGCGTACTATTCTGAAAATTAATGTCACTCGTTAAAGAGGTGAACGACTCAGTTGGAACCCAGGCACTGTCAAAATAAGAACTGTTGTAAAGGTCCACCGTGAAGTTATTGATGCGTTCATTTTGGCTTGGATATACAATCCGTTTAATCATTGGCTCTAGACGCCAATAATCCCATTTAACAATTTTACCCGTGGAATAATCTCGGTTATCAACCCTAGGAACAAAACCTGTTCTTGCATTAAATTGTCTGCTGACATATTCGTGGTTCCACATGATATTCCAATCGAGTGTTTTATACATCAACCATGTAGCATGTGCAAAACCTTCAGATGATGACAAACCTGGGTAAAGCGATTTCTGCACAAAAGCTTTACCTGCCCATACATTATCTTGTGTAAGTAGATTAAACTCTGAACCTAAAACCGTGTTAAAGTCCCTGGTTGGTGAACCGAGTATTTCATCGTGAACAGCAATAAATCCAATATTAGATGCATCTAAGACTTTCTTTTGAAGTGCAGCTACAGAATAATTGATGAGGGAACCACGCTTTAAATCATCCAAGGTAGTAACGTTCATTACTCCTAGACGTAAATCACTCCCATATTTTCCTGATAGCCTGACACCTTGCTGTATTGGGATATTGGTACGGTTACTTGCTAAACCAATCCTACGAGAAAAAAATGGCCGGATTTGTCTGAAACCAAAATTAGCAAACAGATCACTATTTTCAATGAAGAATTGTCTTCTCTCAGGAAAAAATAAGCTGTAACGCGTTAAATTAACCTGTTGCTGGTCAACATCCACTTGGGCAAAGTCAGGGTTTACCGTTAGATCCAAATTTAAACTTTGCGTTATGCCCAATTTAGCGTCAAAACCAATTCTCGGTTTATGTTCAACGGTTGTACCCCCAGAATTTTCTAGAGTTTCGATACTAGTATTGCTAATATATGGAACCATAACCCCATTAAAGAATTTCTTTTCTAAGGGCTTCTCCCAAACCAAATGGTCTGCAAATACGAGGGTGGAAAAATTAAAGTTCCTTGGAACTTTATGAAAGTTACTTATTTCGTTGTTTTTGTAGTCAATACGGGAAACATTCACAGACCACTCTTTAGCGCCTTTAACATAACGAATGCTTGCTAAGGGTATTGCCATTTCCGCATACCAAAAACTATCGGTTATGTGGGTTTCACTATACCAAACTTGGTCCCAAGCCGTCGTGACCCCAAAAACACCTCCATTTTGGATTGCTCCTTCTCGTTGGGCGTTATGAGGCGTTACTCCAAACGAAAACCCATTTTGCCCATCTAAGAAAGGCCCTATGGTTAACACCACAGCATCATTTGTCTTTACTGAAAAATCACGTTTGAGGTTATTCACCACAAACGGAACCTCAGGCTGCCGATTTTCACATTTCATTGCCGCGTAAAAGTTTTCATCATCGTGACCTAATAGAAAGTACGTCTGGGTAAAAGCAACTGAGGTATCATAAGGATAATACTGATGAAAACCCGTTGAGAATGAATGAGCATTCCAAAAAGGTTCATCCAAAACACCATCCACTTTTATCTTTTCCTTAACTTCTTTTATAACAACATTTTGAAAACTATCATTTGAATCGATTTGGGAGTATACATCCAAATTCAATATCATGCTTAAAACAGCAATGAATGCAAGTAAAGGCTTCCCCGTTACACCTATTCTTATTACATTAATCATCACGCTTGGCTCTTGCTCGTTTTCGAGTAAGACTCATGGTATTGATGGCTTCGTAGTATATTTTTTTGTTAGCTGAAACAAAAAACTTTAAGGTTTTTCCCGCTATTAAGAAGTTCTTTCTTGGTACATTATTCCATCTTCGAATGTCGGCTATGGTGCAATCGAAAATATCGGTAATGGTATATAAGGCATCACCTCGCTTCACACGGTAGTATACCCAGACGTTCTCTTCCTTTTCTATACCCAGGCTATCCGACTCAATTGGAGGATTCACCACATAGGCCGTATCGCCATCATACACCTGTAATATGGTATCGGACTCAAACTGTGGTTCTGGACGTCCTTCCAACCAAAAAATTAATGAATCACGGTTCTCATTGAATCTTATTGCCTTTTCCTTAGGCAAGAAAAACTCGAAAGCCTCCCCCATAAATGGAACCTGATCCGTGCGCAACGCTGGATTATAATTTCTCATCTCGAGCGTGCTCAAATCAAAGTGTTCCTCAAAAAAAGAAAATGGAAGGGATCTTTCAATATATAATACCCTTTCTCTATTACCCCAAGGCGATTTCTGTACTTCTG
>JAYYCN010000238.1:0-4486 GCA_036161795.1 Bacteroidota bacterium | reverse complement strand
TAACTCTATTCAGTTCCTCATGGAAATGGAACAAATGACTTTTGTTGAGGCAGCAAGAGATTTGGCAAAACGGTATGGAATTACGCTCATGGAGTCAGAGGGTCCAAAAGGCGAGGAGGCTTTGGAGCAGCAACGCCAAAAAGAAAGTTTGCAAGCCTTGAATGAGTTTGCCTTGACGTTTTTCGAGAATCAACTTCAAAATACCGAAGAAGGTCAAACCGTTGCATTACCTTATTTTAAAGAACGGGGTTATACTACAGAAACGATTAACGAATGGCGTTTGGGGTATTCCCCTCAATCTTGGGAAGCATTTTATAACCACGCAAAAAAAGCAGGATACTCGGATGAGTTACTCCTGAACGCAGGTCTAATTAAAAAGCGTGATAGCGATGGAAAGATATACGATCTCTTTCGAAATCGAGTGATATTTCCGTTGGTTTCTGTTAGTGGTAGGGTAGTTGGTTTTGCCGGTAGAATTATGGGTAAAGTTGATAAAGCCCCGAAATACGTTAACTCCCCCGAAACCAGTCTCTACAAGAAAAGTGATTTCTTATTTGCCACAGATAAAGCGAAAAATGCCATTCGAGCGGAAGATTACGCCTTACTTATGGAAGGTTACACGGATGTAATGACTCTACATCAAGCTGGCATTAAAAATGCAGTTGCTAGTAGTGGAACGGCATTGACACCAGGTCAAATTAAGCTTATCAAGCGTTTTTCAGAGAATGCTACGGCTGTTTATGACGGCGATAAGGCAGGAATAAAAGCATCCTTGAGAGGGGTCGATTTATTGCTTGAAGGAGGATTGAATGTGCGTGTAGTTACCATGCCAGAAGGCGAAGACCCCGACTCCTATTGTAAGCAACTTGGCTCAGAAGGATTCAAAGAGTTTCTAAAAAACAACGAACAGAACTTTATCGTATTTAAAGCAAACATGTTGTTTGAGGAAGCAAGTTCAGATCCGATAAAACGATCAGAGGCCCTAAGAGATATTCTTCAGTCAATTTCTTTGATAAACGATGGATTAAAGCGCGATGCCTTGCTTCAGGAACTAGAATCAATCAGTCAAACAGACGTTGATTTGCTTCGTGCAGAAGTAAGTAAAATCCTCCATAAAAAGACCCGAACCCGAGAAAGAAAAGTTCTTCGAGAAGTTGATAACCTGATATCGGATGCGAGTAAGCTTGCTAACCAAGGATCCAGTATCGTTGAGTATGCGCTGAATGATAAACACCAAGAGAAAGCGATTTTGGAATTTATATTGAGGTTCGGTGGAATGGAATTTGATGAGGAAAATCGTATCATCGATTTTGTCATTGAAGAATTTGAACAAGACCAAGTGATTAAATTCAAAGATCCAACCTACGCGAAAATCATGGAGCGTTTGATGGAAATTCATTCAGAAAGGCCAGAATGGGTTACCATAGAAGAACTCATTGCTGATCCGACAATGGAAATTTCGAAATTTGCTGCAGATATTTTATCTGAGGAATACGAATTATCTGAAGCATTTGAGAAGAATATGATCTCAGTAACTACTCGTAGTGAAAACTACAAAAAGGAGATATACGATCTATTTTTACATTTGAGAAGAACCAAGATTGAGGAGTTGATCATAGAACATCAAAAAATGCTCGGCGATGAAGAGTATGACGAAACGGAAGTTCTTGACTTTTTGAACGAATTGATCCGCAAAAAGAGTGAAATAGCTTCTAAGATAGGAGCAGTGGTAACGAGGATTTGAAAAAATACATTTTACATATCGGATTGATACTATTAACAACGGTTATACTGTCGTATGCTGCGAGGCTAGATATGCAACCCAAAAGAGTGTATGGTCTTCCAAAAGAAGGGTATCACGTGAAAATTAAGGATAGCTTTTTATACGTTGACTCTCTTAAATTGCATTTGTATACCATACCCAAAGTTCGCGATCTTCATACCGTCGCTAAAACCGTTATTGGTGAATGGGCTAAGATGTATACGACCATCAAGATAGAAGAGAGTGGAAACGATGGGCAAAATTCGTATTATGCGAAGACCTATTTCAACTTGGTTGGGATGCGTTATCCTTACAAGCGGCAATCAACGGTGAAACGCATGGGGAACGATTATTACGCTGTTTATGAGCATTGGTACGATGGAATGCTTGATTTCAAATATTATATCGAGTACATGGAAGGGTCTTTTTTTCGTAAAAATGGAAGGTATCCTGAAAATGAAAAAGAGTTCATATACCATATTTATGGCTCCTATAACATCTATTCAAAATGGCTCAATGATGTTCTCTGGATCCTAAGGCACTTTAAATATCATTAACGATAGGTTGTTTACTTCTGATATAGTAAATGCTCAAGGCAAAAGCCACGGCAAAAGCAATTAGGTTCATCGTAAATACTGAGGAATACCCGAGATTGATTTTTGTTAGGAGATAACCAGACCCTAGACCGCCAAAAATAATGCCCAATTCAAGCGTGATAAAAAGGGTGGATAATGATTTTCCTCTATTTTCTTTGGATGCAACATCGCTGGTCCAAGCAAATAAACTGGGCGCGTTAAAACCTTGACCGATTCCATAAAGAATAGCACTGATGTAAAAGAAATAAGCAGTGCTTCGGTTGATAAGGACGAACATAGAGAGGATTTGCAAACCCGTACCAATAGCGGTTGACCAAGGTCGTCCTAAGGCATCACTGATTTTTCCGCTGACCAATCGAAAGAGCAATGAAAAGGATATATACCAAGTCAGATAAAGCCCTTTATTATCAAATCCAAGTCCCTCTGTATAATCGGGCATTACCGTTAACATTGAACCCAATGGAATGCATACAAGCCACATGATGACTCCAGGTTGAAACGCCTTGAGATAGACCATTTCGTTTAATGATAATTTTGGCTTTCGAATATTCTTTGGCCGTTTTTTTGTTTCGGGCAAGCTGCTAAATACGAGTAGGGCTAATAGGGCTAATATGGAACTTGAGTAAAACATGGCATTTCTACTGAAATGCAAGGCAATAAGCGCCCCTAAACCATATCCTAAACTGGTTCCAGCATTATTAAAAACGCCTTGCCAGCCCATCGCCCTTCCTCGATATTCTCTAGGAACTATATCAGCAGTATAAGAGGTAAAACCCGTTGGGGTGAAACCCGTTGAAAATCCATGAAAGACCCTTAAAACAATGAATGCTAAAACACCTTGAATCCAAGGATAAACGAATCCAGAAATGATGCAAAACACACAACCTACGATCATGGTTATCTTCCTACCCAATTGATCCGTCATCCAGCCGCTGAGTGGTCTGGCAAATAAAGCGCTCATCGCAAATGCTGGTATTATCCACCCTAAATACTCGCTTCCACCCAATTGGCGGAGCATAGCCGGTAATTCTGGTATAATTAAATTAAATGAAAGAAAAAACAAGAGAGCTCCAATACATAACCGAATGAATGCGGATGGGAAAGGACTTCTCTTAAATAGCATTTACAAATATTTACCTACCAATGGCATGATTCGGCCTTTGCCAAATGCTTTCGGACTGACCCTTAAAATGGGAGGTGCTTGATAACGTTTATATTCGTTTGAATTCACTAAGTTAACGATTCGGTTAACCGTATTTGAATCATATCCCTCCATGATGATTTCTTCTTTGCCTTTTTGCTCTTCTAAATACAAACGTAAAATTCCATCCAAGATAGTATAGCTAGGTAGACTATCCGTATCTTTTTGGTCTGGCCTTAACTCGGCGCTTGGTTCTTTTTCAATGATGGCATTGGGAATGATTTCCTTGTAACGATTGATGTGTTTGGCAAGGGCGTATACTTGTGTCTTGTATACATCGCCAATTATCGATAGACTGCCACACAAGTCACCATAAAGTGTGCTGTAACCCACGGCTAATTCACTTTTATTGGATGTATTGAGTAAAATATTCCCTACTTTATTACTTATTCCCATAAGTAACACGGCACGAGAACGAGCTTGAAGGTTTTCTTCTGCAATGCCCACAGAGGTTCCCTCGAAAACAGGAGCCAAGGTAGATTCATAAGCGGAGTGAACGTCTTCAATAGGTAACTGTATGTAATCATTTCCCAGATTATCACAGAGCGCGATAGCATCTTCAACAGATCCTTGGGAACTGTAACGAGATGGCATCAATACGGCTAACACATTCTCCTTTCCCAATGCCTTTACGGCCAAGGCTTGAACTACGGCACTATCAATTCCTCCCGAAGCACCAATAACGGCTTTTTTGAAGCCCATTTTTTGAAAATAATCAGAAATTCCAAACTTTAGGGCTTTGTACAATTGGGGTAATGGATTGTCGTCTAAGGTTAAATCTGAAATTACGGTTTCAAATTTGTGATTCTCAAATTGAATATATTCCACTTTCTCTTCGAATTCTGGTAATTGTACCGCTATTTCACCATTTGGATTTACCGCACGGCTTCTACCGTCAAACATCAGTTCCGTATGTGTTCCAACTTG
>JAYYCN010000237.1:0-10025 GCA_036161795.1 Bacteroidota bacterium | reverse complement strand
GTGTTCCACGGGATATGACCAGAGCAGCCGGTATGTATAACACATTATTTAGAAGCGATGAGCCTGCTTTGGTTGTTGAATGCTTAAACGGTTACCGTGTAAAGGAGAAAATGCCTAAGAATATTGGTGAGTTCACAGTGCCTTTGGGTTACCCAGAAACCTTAAGATTTGGTGAAGATGTAACCTTGGTTACTTACGGTTCCAATTGTCGTATTGCCGCTGAAACCGTTGAATTATTGGCCGCTGTAGGTATACGGGTTGAGCTAATCGATATACAAACGTTACTTCCATTTGATGTAGATCATTACATAGTTGAGAGCTTGAAAAATACCAACCGATTGGTTGTATTGGATGAGGATGTACCCGGTGGAGCATCGGCGTACATCCTACAACAAATACTTGAAGAACAAAACGGCTACCGTTATTTGGATAGCAAACCATTGACCATCACATCAAAAGCACATAGACCTGCCTATTCCTCCGACGGAGATTATTTCTCTAAACCATCGGTTGATGATGTATATCTAGCTGTCTATCAAATGATGCACGAGGTTGACCCAAAACGTTGGCCGAGTTTAATTTAATCGATTCCATTAAGAAGCGTGAGTAATATTCAAATAAAACCCTATTTGAGGCTGAGCGGTCTAGAGCCCTTTACACTAACAGAAGAAACCAATTTTGTTAATATTGGTGAACGCACCAATGTCACTGGAAGCAAGAAATTTGCTCGACTTATTCTATCTGGAGATTACAATACGGCTTTAGACGTCGCCAGACAACAAGTTGAAAATGGAGCTCAAGTAATTGATGTCAATATGGATGAAGGGATGTTAGATGGCATCGAAGCCATGAAAACATTTCTAAATCTGATTGCGGCTGAACCGGATATTTCCCGAGTACCAATCATGATTGACAGTTCCAAATGGGAGGTTATCGAGGCCGGTCTAAAGTGTGTTCAAGGAAAAGGAATAGTAAATTCTATTTCCTTAAAAGACGGTGAAGAGAACTTCATTGAGAGAGCAAAGAAAATCAAACGATACGGTGCAGCCGTTGTGGTTATGGCCTTCGATGAAACCGGGCAAGCGGATAGTTTTGAAAGGAAGATAGGAGTCTGTAAACGGAGTTACGACATTCTTGTAAATCAAGTAAAGTTCAACCCTCAAGACATCATTTTTGACCCGAATATTTTGACCGTGGCTACTGGTATCGAAGAACACAATAATTATGCTGTTGACTTCATCAATGCTACCAGATGGATTAAAGAAAACCTACCTGGGGCAAAAGTCTCTGGTGGAGTATCGAATATTTCTTTCTCTTTTAGGGGAAACAACACGGTAAGAGAAGCCATGCACAGTGCCTTCCTTTTCCATGCCATTAAAGCGGGCTTGGATATGGGAATTGTAAACGCTGGAATGGTTGAGGTATATGAAGATATCCCCAAGGAACTGCTCGAGCATGTAGAGGATGTATTACTCAACCGACGGGATGATGCAACCGACCGCCTTCTGGCTCTATCTGAAACTGTCAAAGGGAAAAAAGAAGATAAAAAACAGGCACAAGAGTGGCGCTCACTACCCATTGAAGAGCGTTTACAACACAGTCTAGTAAAAGGAATTACCGAATTCATTGATGCCGACACACAAGAGGCATTAGATAAACTTAAAGAACCATTAAAGGTGATTGAAGGTCCTTTAATGGACGGAATGAACTACGTTGGCGATCTTTTTGGGGAAGGAAAAATGTTCTTGCCTCAAGTGGTTAAAAGTGCGCGGGTCATGAAAAAATCCGTGGCTTATCTTCAGCCCTTTCTAGAAGCACAAAAAGTCGATAATCCGGATTCCCGAACGCAGGGAAAAATCCTTTTGGCAACGGTTAAGGGAGATGTTCACGATATCGGTAAAAACATCGTAGCCGTTGTGCTTGCTTGTAACAATTACGCTATTGAGGACATGGGTGTGATGGTTCCGGCAGATAAGATCTTACAAAGAGCCCAAGAGTGGGGAGCCGATATCATCGGATTGAGTGGTTTAATAACCCCATCTTTAGACGAAATGGTACATGTAGCAAGTGAAATGAAGCGCTTAGGAATGAAACAACCGCTTCTCATTGGTGGTGCTACTACTTCACGGGTTCACACCGCAGTAAAAATTGCTCCCGAATATGCGTATCCTGTAATTCACGTTAACGATGCAAGTCGTTCAGTACCGGTTGCCGGTCAATTGCTAAATCCAGATACTTATGCTACCTATTCCGAAAAAATAAGAGACGAGTATACGCAATTAGCAGATGGTCATAGCAAACGCCAGAAAATAAAAAACCTAATCGGTTACGAAGATGCACACATAAACAGGTTCAGCATAAGCAGTCCATCTCCTTTACCGAAACACACAGGATTCTTTGAAGTTAATGATATTGAAATCAGCACCTTGCGTCAAACCATAGACTGGACACCCTTTTTTCAAACTTGGGAACTTGCAGGTAAATACCCAAATATCCTCGAAGATCCAATTGTAGGAAATGAGGCATCCAAATTGTTCGAAGATGCACAACATATGCTGAATGAGTGGGAAAAGAATCCACCCATTAAATCCAAAGGATCTTTCTTTATTTTACCTGCGCGTAGATGTCATGATGATGTTGCAGTATACCTCAATAAAGAAGACAAAAAGCCACTAGCAGTTTTCCATTACTTACGTCAACAAAGAAAAATGTCGAATGGCATCGCTAATCTTTCATTAGCCGACTATCTTGTAGAGGATGAACTCGATTATTTAGGAGGGTTTGCCGTGACTACTGGAATTGGATTAGACGGCTTGATAAAGGTATACGACGATAATCACGATGATTATAATAGCATCCTGGCAAAAGCATTGGCTGATCGGTTGGCTGAGGCATTTGCAGAGTACTTACATCGTGAAGTTAGAGTGAATCATTGGGGTTATGCGACAGGAGAAAACCTAGATAACGAATCACTCATTCGTGAAAAATATCAAGGTATACGACCTGCTCCAGGCTACCCTGCTTGTCCAGATCATACGGAGAAAGAGATTTTGTTTAATCTCTTTAAAGAAAATCAAATACAAACAGGCATCTCTTTAACTGAGAGTATGGCTATGTTGCCAGCCGCATCCGTGAGTGGTTGGTACTTCGCTCATCCAGAGGCCAAGTATTTCGGTTTGGGTAAGATAAACCAAGATCAATTGGAGGATTATGCCAATCGAAAAGGTTTGGAAGTTGACATCATGAAAAAATGGTTAAATCCCATTATAGATTGATTTCCTTCTAAAAAGGATTAGCATACTTGTGATTTTGTATGAACGTTGAATCCGTCATACTTCGCAGATACGCAATAAGATCCGTTTTTTGTTGATCACTTAGATTCAACTGAATACCACCATGCGCCGCCATTTGAGGGTGGATGGTAGGGTTTTCATAATGCATATTATCACTGTAGTGATCGATCACTTCCTCCAAAGTTTTAAACCTCCCATCGTGCATATATGGGGCTGTTAATGCAATATTCAATAAGCTCGGCGCCTTAAACAAACCCATATCCTGATCTCTGTTGGTTACTCCTCCTACCCCAAGATCAGTAGGGCTAGCATCTATACCATTGTTGGCGATTCCACCCATTGCTGGGTTTTGCTGCTGTGCCATTTCGCCTCCATGACAATGGAAGCAATCAGCACCTTTGGTATTCCCATTGGCGTCAAAATTCACAAGTCCATTAAAAATAAAAGCTCCTCTTAATTCCGAAGCATTTAACTCTTGCACATTGTCTCCTGGAAAAAACCGATTGAATCTAGAATCTTTACTAACCATGGATAATAAAAACTGTTCCATAGCCAAGGACATATCGTACAAATTTGGTTCTTCATTGAAGGCCTTATTAAAGTACTCTATATATTTTTTATTGCGTTTGAGTCGCTCCTCGAGCCTTGTCAATGACATTGCCATTTCATTATGTGCAACGATTGGCTCAAAAACCAATTGCCTCAGAGAACTTACCCGAGCATCCCAGAAAAATTTCTGACTGTAGGCTAGGTTAAATAAAGGCATAGCACTCCGGCTTGTGCGCAATCCAAAAATACCGAAGCTACGATCCAGTGGCTCGGCAAATGCATATTGTTGCTGATGACAACTCGCACAACTGACCGAACTATCCAAAGAAAGAATCGGATCATAAAATAACATCCGACCTAAAAATATTCCTTCTTCCGTAAAGGGATTATCCTTGGGTAAGTTAGGAGCGCCAAACTCCATGGGAAAAATATCCGATGTTGAAACTGGTGTTGGCGAGTAGGGTGTATGAGAATTATTGAAGACCTTTTCCTCTTTGGAACAAGAGAATAGAACAACAACCATTAACCATATTCCTACATGTCTTTTCATATTTTTTATTCCACCAGATTCACTCTAAACCCATAAAGAGAATGATCTAAAAATTTGCGCATGGCTTCTTCTTCATGATCACCCTCAGAATGAGAAACAGGGTCATCAGCAAACAGAATACCTTCGTTCAAACTTGTGTTTCCAAAAAAGCGATCCGCGTTAATGTTCACTGCAATATGGTGTTTATCGCCTGATAAATCTTCCTCTAGAGGTAGAAAATAACGGGTTACAAACTGCATAGTAGCGGTGTGGTAACTAAATCCGTATGCAAAAGAATCCTCGTGTACTTTATAACGACCATCCATCGCTTGGAAGATGTATCCTCCAGACCAACCCCAGTGCAAGCCGTTCATCAATGGATTTAAAGGATGATCTGCGGCCCAAACACTTGGATCCCCGTGATTAACCGCCGAATCAAGGCCCATGGTAAACTGTATGCCTTTGTAGCGCTGCTTAGGGACCCCTTTGTAGGTAAACTTATTTCTATTATATCTCAAATCTACCCACTGGTATCCATCACCCAAGCGAACCGTGTCATCATCCTCAGTAACCAAGGCTAAATCTGAAAATATCATTGCCCAATTGGTGATCATGAATAGCTCATCGCCATACTTCCTTTTGAAAACAGATTGACCTACCGGTGGTAATGGCTCATTATCAATTTGTCCGTTGAACGAAAGTTGTAGTTCAAAGTTCGAGTCATCGGTTTTATTATTCCCTCCATCACCCGGATTATTATCTTCACAAGAAGAAATTGTCCAAGCGAAAATCAAGAACAGTGCGGTGATATTTAGTCTTCTTCCTTTATGCATTTTCTCGAATATACAATATTATCCGTGTATATTCTGGTAATATAAGTCCCAGAGGACAATCCTAACAGCGGGATTTTTGTGTTAAACGCAGAATCCAAACTTTTACTGTAAACCAACTGGCCTATATCGTTATACACCTCTACTTTTTGTAAAATCTGGTTTCGAGCGTAAATATTCCATTCTGTAGCCGAAGGGTTAGGTGCCACAACCACCTCTTCTTTTTGGATTTTATTCAAGTTTAAGCCACCCAAACTAGCCTTTGCCAACACCGTAATATTTGGGTCAAAAACGGCAGTATCTGCCGCAAAGCCCAATGTAATAACGGTATCAAAGGATAGCTCTTTTGGTTGTAAAATGCATAATTCCGATTCACCGTTAACGTTGGAAAACTCAATCGGAACCTGGATTTTCCACATCGGTACCGATGGGTGCGATGGCGTTTGATCGATTTTAATCTTCACCTCTCGCCCTTGCTGCTCCCAATTGATTTTTAACTCAGGATGCCCTTGGCCTTCATACCATTGTTTGAAAAACCAGTGTAAATCTCTACCTGAAACGGATTCCATTACTTCACGGTACTCGTTGGTAGTGCTGAATGCATAAGCACGATTACCACCCGTCAAGAAAGTTCTACATCCCTCAAAAAATAAAGAATCACCCATCTCATTTCTCAGCATATGCAACAACCAAGCACCTTTTCTGTAGGTTAATCTGCCATTGAATAATACATTAACCTGACTGGTATCACTTGGTTTCACCGAACCATCGTCTTTAGCCGTTATGTTATTACGCATGGCCCGCATTTGAAATTTAAAATCTTCTTTTCCTCTCAAGTATTCATGACATACCGCAGTAAGGTAGGTTGCATAGCCCTCGTTTAACCACAGGTCATTCCAAGAGCCACAGGTCACCATATCCCCGAACCATTGATGCGCCACTTCATGTGCCATCAAATCAAATGAAAAATTGACCATAAAACTCATGGTTTGATGCTCCATGCCACCTCCCCAGGTGAATTGGGCGTGACCGTATTTTTCTTTTTCAAACGGATAAGGGATGAACAAACTATCCATCAACCTTAGCATGGGCAAAATATCTTTCACCTCAGACCGTGAGGAAGCTTCGAACTGCGGAAAAACATAATTCAATACGGGTAAGGAATCGCTTCTACCATCAAAATGAGCATAATCCGTAAACTCTACGTAATTCGTTACGGCGATGGCTACCAAATACGTTACCACTGGGTACCGATGTGACCAGTGAATTTTATGCAATTCATCGCTGGTTGACACATCAGAAAGAAATATACCATTGCTACCAACCTTAAAATCTTTATGGGTCTCTACATAAATATCGATGGAATCAATTTTATCAGTCAAAGACTGTTTACAGGGCCACCAAAATGGCGCTCCATAAGGTTGAGAAAGTGTATGGATTATCGGTCCGGTTGCATGGTTATCGTATGTGTATGCACCCCATCCACCAGGAATTCCCGCTGGATTACCGTGGTAATATACTGTAAATGAATCCAGCGACCCGGCTTTCCATTTTTGATCATTGAACACAAAAACTTGATTTGACCGGCGTTCTGTTTTTGCCAATTTACCGTTTACCGATACACTGTCAACTTGAAGCTGTTGAATCAGGTCGAAGGCCAAAGAATCTACCGTATTGTCAACCCGAAATTGGAACAATACCGATCCTGATATATCCGACCCTTCATAAGGGTTTAACTTCCAAAAACAACGATGATAACCAATATTATATCCATGATACGCATCGTTATTCGCGCGTTTTTCTATGAAGGCTTTGCGATGAAAATGCGCCTTTTCTGCGCATATGAGTTCATCCGTTACTTGGGCATTAACAATACCATAACTAAAGATAAGTGCGATGAACAGTTGTAACGCGCGCATAAAGAACAAATTTCGTGTTTTTATTCAACAGATACGGCAAACCAATAATTTAGTCGACTTTTGCACCGTGAAATCGCGTTACTTACCATTGGTCCTGATTGCGTTATTGGGCATGGTTTGGGGAAGTTCCTTCATATTGATGAAACGAGGTGCCCTTGTTTTTTCTCCTATCCAAGTTGCTGGTATACGGTTGTTTCTAGCTTCGCTTATTTTATTGCCATGGGTTATTAAATATTCCCTATTCCAACCTTACCATTCAAGTGAAGCAAAAGAAAAAATCTTACGAAAAAAGGACTATATATGGCTTTTTATTAGTGGTTTAATTGGAAATGGATTGCCCGCCTTCTTTTTTGCTTATTCTGTACAGGTAATTCCTTCTGCGTTGTCTGGAATTTTAAATGCCTTTACTCCATTGTTTACCTTGGTTTTTGGTTATCTCCTTTACAAGGATAAAATTGATAGAAATAGTAGTATAGGAGTGCTCATCGGGCTTTTTGGCGCCGTTTTTCTTTTTGGCCCTTCGTTACTTTCCTACTCTGCCCCTATTCCTATTCTAGGTGCTATACTGCCACTTGCAGGAGCTGCATTATACGGACTGAACATTAACATTATTAAACAACACCTAAACCACCTTCCGGGGATGGTAAAAACTGCTTATCCATTCGTAAGTACTGGGTTTATTTATTGTTTTATCCTATGGCAAACCGATGTACTTGCTCTTTGGAAAAAGTATCCAGGTGCCCTATTCGCAGAAGGCCCGATGAATGCCAATACTGCCTTTTTCTTTTTGTTTCTTTTGGGGATATTAGGAAGTGCACTCAGTATGCTGGCATTTAACTATGTGATAAAATTCGTGAAGCCTATTATGGCCTCAACCACCACCTTTATTATCCCAGTAACTGCTGTGATGTGGGGTTTATTTGATCAGGAATCCATCCATTGGAATACATTCGTTGGACTAGCTTTCTTGCTAATCGCAGTTTACCTAATTATTAAACCCGCTAAAACTGCTGACCGATAAAGAAGTGGATTTGACCCATTTGACCACTACGGGGAACATCTTTGTAATCAAAGCCCCAAGCATAATCTAAACCAATCAGTCCGAACATTGGCATAAATAATCGTACACCAACTCCCGCCGCTCTTTTCATTTGAAAAGGATTGTATTTAGACATATTTGACCATGCGTCACCTGCTTCAAAGAAGGTCAAAGCATACACGGTGGCTGTTTGACTCGTGGTAATGGCCTGTCTTAGCTCCAAGGTGAACTTATTGTAAATCGGAGCACCTGCAGAGCTACCCATAGCCGTTTGCGAAATGGTATAGTTATCGTATCCTCTTTGAGAGATAATTTCAGTAGCCGCAATATTAAAACCAAATATACCTGCTCCACCCACCTGGAAACGCTCAAAGAAGGTTGGTCCAATATCTGGATTATAGTAACCTAGGAATCCAAAACGGGTTTTAGCCATTAACACTAACTTCTTGTATATCGGAGTGTACCATTCGGCATCAAGTTTGAACTTGTAAAATTCAGCCCAACGGTATTTCTCATTTAAGGATAACGTTGTATAATCTTTTCCATTCATCAAACTCAATGGTGGCGTAGCCTGTATTGAAGTAACAAACTTACTTCCTGATGTTGGATAAATCGGTTCACTCACGCTTGAACGAGTCAGTGTCACCTGCATCGATGGGTTATAAGAGATTCCCTGGAATCCTGTTGGGAAGCCATAAAACCCACCATCCATGTTCTGCATACGGTATTGCTGAAAACTGAACTGATAGTTTATATTGAAGAAATCGTCCGGCCATTTCAAGCGCTTTCCAACAGAAACCGTAGCTCCCGTATTAAAGAAAACCTGACGTAATGGATCATCTTTCTGACGCCAGTCAAAGCTATTTACTGTATGGAAAATACTCACCGATAAGGATGTAGGTTTATAGCCACCTAACCAGGGCTCCGTAAATGAGAACGTGTAACCCTGATAATTTGTACCGTTACTCTGAGCCCTTAATGATAGTTTTTGTCCATCACCAGAAGGAACCGGATTCCATAATTCTGTCTTTAGTAGCTTTCTAGATGAGAAGTTATTCAATACAATACCTGCCGTACCAATCAAAGTTGGAGTCGTACTAAAGCCGTTTCCTCCCCAACCACCTGATAATTCAATTTGGTCCGAAGGCTTTTCTACCAATTTATATTCTATATCAACCGTTCCATCCGCAGGGTTGGGTTTAGGATTAACGTTCAACTGTTCAGGATCAAATAAACCAATAGCTGCTAAGTCTCTCATGGTACGCTGTATATCGGTTCTTGAAAATTTATTCCCTGGCTTGGTTCTTACTTCCCGTAAAATTACTCTATCCGAAGTTTTGGTATTACCTGTCCAAGAAACTCGTCCAATGGTAGCCTGAGGACCCTCATTAATTCGAATTTCTAAATCAATACTATCGTTTTGAACACCCACTTCTACAGGTGTCATATTAAAGAAGAGGTACCCAGCGTCCATATATAAAGTTTGGATATCGAAACCACCAGGATTAGCAAATAAACGCTCGTCTAATAGTGACTGATTAAAGACATCACCGGGTTGAATCCCCAAAAGAGTATCGAGCAAGGTCGTTGTATACTTCACATTTCCCTTCCATTTTATACTGCGATAATGATACTTCTGACCTTCGTATAGATTGACATGTAAGCGAATCCTATTCTCTGAAAACACAGAAATGCTGTCCGATAATATTCGAGCATCCCTAAATCCTTTACTGCGATAAGCCTTTACTATTTCATCTAATCCTTCTTTCCACTTCTCCTCTGTATACTTAGAGGTAACAAAAATATTCCACTTCTTAAATCGTCTTTTAATTCCTTTGATGGACTTCCTTAGCTCCTTATCGTTTA
>JAYYCN010000236.1:0-2635 GCA_036161795.1 Bacteroidota bacterium | reverse complement strand
TTCGATCCAATCTGCGTTGCCAGACGGATACGTTGAGCTTCTCCTCCTGATAGGGTTTTGGCAGGTGAGTGAAGGGATAGGTATCCTAACCCAACACCGGATAAAAAAGATATTCGATTCTTGATTTCTTTTAATAGCTCCGAAGCAATCGTTTTTTGCCGATCAGTCAATCGTTCTTCAACATCGTGAAGCCATAAATCAAGATCGGCGATGTTCATCCGAGATAAATCTGAAATGCTTTTCTCCGCGATGAAATAATGCCTCGATTCTTCTTTTAATCGATCTCCGTTACAGTCAGGACAGGCAATTTCATGTACAAATTCTTCTGCCCACTCGCGCATGCGATCATCGTCAGATTCAAAATACGAATCCGAAACAATCTTGTAAACCCCTTTATATCTCGATTCGTACATGTGGCCGCCCCATTTTTCACCTTTCATTTTTATGTCGATGGGTTCGTCAAGGCCGTTGAGAAGGATATCCAATTGTTTTTCTGTTAGTTTTTCTATAGGATCCGCCAAAGAGAAACCATATTTTTTGGCAATTGTTCGTAACTGTTGGAAGGTCCAATTATCTCGTACTTCGCCAACTGGAATTATACCGCCTTTATTAATGGATTTTGTTTTATCTGGGATAATGAATTCTAAATTAACCTCAGATTTAACCCCAATACCCTCACATTCTGGACATGCTCCGTATGGTGAGTTAAAGGAGAATGAATTCGGTTGCGGCTCTTGATAGCTAATTCCCGATATAGGATCCATAAGGAACTTACTGTATGGGTGAGCTTTTTCTCGTTCATCCAATACTTGAATGTAACCTTCTCCTAACTTCAAGGCTGTTTGTGTGCTTCCAGTCAAGCGCTGTGGAGACAGTTTCTTGATCTCTAAACGATCCACCACAATGTCGATATCATGGATTTTGTATCGGTCCAATTGCATTCTCGGCTCGATATCCATAATGGTGCCATCTACAAGAACTTTATTGAAACCCTTCTTTTTTATTTGCTCGAATAATTCGCGGTAGTGACCTTTTCTTCCTTTAATCACCGGAGCTGTTAAGGTGACTTTCTGATTTTCAAATCGGTCCAGAATACTCTCGATGATTTGATCCTCGGAATATCGAACCATCAATTCGCCCGTAACATAACTTCTTGCTTCTCCAGCTCTAGCGTACAGAAGCCGGAAGAAATCATAAACCTCGGTTACCGTTCCTACAGTAGATCGCGGATTCCGGGAAACAGTCTTTTGTTCGATAGCAATAACGGGGCTAAGACCTTTGATTTTATCGACATCCGGTCGTGTGATATACCCAAAAAATTTTGGTGCATACGCCCAGAATTTTTGAATGTAACGACGTTGACCTTCTGCGAAAATGGTATCAAAGGCGAGTGAGCTTTTCCCAGAGCCAGACAATCCCGTAAAAACAACCAGAGACTTTCGAGGAATTTTTAAATCGATATTCTTCAGGTTATGTTCTCGAGCTCCTTCAACAATGATGAGTTCTGATTTGTTGGGTTTGTGAATACGCTCTTTACCGGGTTTCATTCCAATTCGCGAAATTACGAAACTTTACAGCCAACGGAAAGGGTAAGGACACTTATTCAGCTAAGTTTATTTCTACTGAGCCAAAGCAGTTACTTTTGTGATCAAATGTTCCACAGTATTAAAGCATATTATCATTCACACCCACTTAGATTTATTCTCATTCTCGCTTTTCTATTTAGATTATTGGCTGCGATTTTTTCGAGAGGATATGCCTTTTCAGATGATCATTTCTTTGTTATTGAGGAAGCCGAACAATGGATGATGGGAAACGGTACAGTTCAAGACTGGTGGAGCCCATTCATTTCTGGAGAAGAACGTATTTCTCACTCCACGCTGTATACCTTTTTACATTACTTGTTTTTTCAAATTCTCAATGTGTTTGGGATTCATAATCCTGAGACTAAAATGCTTCTTGTGCGCCTCATTCATTCCGCATACTCATTATTCATTGTTTATTTAGGATATAAAATCACCGAACAATTATCCAATATTAAAGCGGCGATAAATGTGGCATGGATGCTCGGTTTTTTATGGTTTGCACCATTTCTTTCGGTTCGAAATCTAGTGGAATGGGTGTGTATTCCTCCATTATTATACGCAACTTTCCTATCTATCAAATCTGAAACAAGGATGCAATTTTTTTTGGTAGGGCTTCTTGCAGCACTTGCGTTTGTCATTAGATATCAAACCGTTTTAATGGCAGCTTCAATGGGAGTAATTATTTGGTATCAGAAAGGATTTCGGTTGGCACTTCCTTTATTGGTGGGATTCCTTTTTGGAGCTTTTATTTATGCGGGTGTACTGGATTATTTTCTATTTGGAGTACCATTTCACGAACTGATCGGATATGTAGAATATAACATGACTCATGCAGGGGAATATCCTAATGGACCTTGGTATCAATACATCTTAACTGTAGTGGGAATGCTAGGTTTGGGTTTGCCCATTTTATGGATAAAAAGGATTGCGGAGGATTATAAACGCTGGTTGATTCTGATCATTCCTGTATTGGCTTTTTTTCTATTTCATTCCTATTTCCCCAATAAGCAAGAGCGGTTCATATTACCTATGATTCCTTTTTTTATCAT
>JAYYCN010000235.1:0-10837 GCA_036161795.1 Bacteroidota bacterium | reverse complement strand
CCAACCTGCTTCTGTGATAACGATGAGCTTATCTGGATACTTTTCTTGGATAGCCTCATAATTCTCTATGGTGTAACTTATACCCTCATGAATATTTTTGTATTCCCAAACGGGGTAGGTGTGAATAGAGATAAAATCTAATTCTTTTGCTAGAGGAACGAGTTTATCCAACCAAGGAACATAATTCTCACAGAAGGTAACAGGCTGTTGTGCCTTCTTTTTTACTAAACGGGTGTATTTAATGACCTTCTCAACCGGTACCAAATGATCGGTCCAGTCTACACAGGCTTCATTTCCTACAGAGAGAGAAAAAACGATATGCGGGTATTGATTTGCGAATGCGATGAGCCGATTGATTTCCTCAAGATTTCTTTTTTTGTTGGTCGTTAATTGCTCATCTGAATAAACACCACCCCATGAGCAATTGGCATTATTAACTTCAGCTTCAATAAACGCTCCAAGCATTACCTTAATAGGTAAACTTTCTTGTTCTATGACCTCTAATACGGTTTTTGAATGTGTATCGCAGCTGTACAAACGGATATATTTCCATTTACTCTGGATAATCTGTAGGTCCTCTTTTACCTCTTCGTACGTGGGGTATTTCTCACCAGGGCGTTGACCATCTCTGTACCCTGAATAGCATACGGCTTGTCCGTGGGGGATATTTAAGACTTCTGAATAATCCATAGATTAGAATTTCAACTTCTCGTCCTTATCCCAAATTCCCCAATAAGCGCCAACATCTCCTTCCGCTGAAATCTTCCAAGACTCATCAAATGCAGAAAAGTAGAACATTTCGATATTGTCTTCTTTTGACCAGTTTTGCGCATTGATGAAGTATTTCAGAGCGTTTTCGTAACCTGGATAGGCACCTTCTAAGTTTGCTCCTTGGCTTGGCCAGCCGGTCTCAGTAATAATGACTTTTTTACCATTTCCAGCGGCCATGGCTTGATAATACATTTGTTTCATGTAAACCAAAGAGTATTCGATGCTGCATCCTTCCCAATACGGATAGCAGTTAGCCAAAATAACGTCACAATTCTCAGTGATGTTAGGTTTATCCGTAAATTCATAATAGGCATCTACGTAGCCCACGGGCGTATTAGGAATTTCTTTTTTGACTCTTTGCATGTAATCAATGAGTTCCCCTTCAGTTAAATCTCCTCGGTACATTACTTCATTTCCAACGGCAGCGATATCAACAAGACCTTCTTTAGTTAATTCAATTAACCCTTCAATTTCGGCTTCATTGAGTTGATTGTCTTCGCCCAACCATGCTCCAACCAATGTTTTCAAGTTGAATTCACGGGCTATTTTGGGAATGAGCTCGTTTCCTTCTGTACAGGAAAAAGTCCGAATCCAATTTGTGTGTGGTGCTATGATGGCGAGCTTTTGTCTAATCTGATCTTCGGAAATGGAGTCGCCTGGTTTCTGACCTTCTTCATAGGGACTGAAACATAGCCCGTGCATACCATTTTGAAAAAAGGTGTTGCTGTGTTCAATTAGGGCGTCTCGATCTAATTGATTGGTATCGATGCCCAAAAGGGATTGGATTTTTTCTTTTCTGTAGGACATGGTGTATTATGATTTTTCTCTTTGTATTTTAAGTTGTTCTTTGACTTGGTTAGCTTTCTCTTCTGTAATATTATAATTCCTCATAATTAAAATAGCGCCAATAACTCCGGTTATAGGAAGGGCAGAGTAAAACATACGCATTCCATCGATTGCAGAAGCCGTAACATTATCGGCATCGAAACCAACAAAATTCAGGATGAACCCTCCGGTAAGTGCAGCTATGGCAAAGCCTAATTTAACGGTCCACCAATACACAGCGCCAAGCACACCTTCGCGGCGCTGCCCATTTTCGAGTTCATCAATGTCGCAGATATCCGCGGTCATACTCATCATGATGGTGAAAAGACTTCCGATCCCAAAAGAATGAAAGGGTAATGCGTACAAGAAGAGATAGGGTTTCCCTGGAATAAATAGGAACCAGAATAAGATATACCCTATGATAGAAATCAATTGCGATATAATAAAAGCCCTTTTCTTACCTAGTGTCTTTGACATGAATGTTACAACAGGTATAACAAGAATGGTGGTACATATTGCACCAATTGAGCCGTGTAAAGCTGGCCAATTTCCGGCACTTGCTGGGTCACTATTGAACAGATAATGTACAATAATGAGAAAGGTAAATGCACCAGTAATGTTGAATGAATTGAATATGAGAAAGGTGGCCCCTGCTATTTGTCTGAATGACTTGATTTTAAATGACTCAAATGCCGATTTGAAAATGTTTGCGATACTTTTTCCTACGTATCGAGCATTAATCGGGAGAAAGTCCGTTCGATCAACTGTAGATTTTGATTTGATAAATAATGCAGGAATGATGGCGAATAGGGAGCAAGGGACAGCAACCCAAACGGATAAGTCTCTTACACCTTGCGCAGCTCCTTCAGGAAACCATTTTGGATCGTATAGGATTACCCAGAACCAGGGAGCAATAACCCAGGCCCATTGTCCAATGAACTGTGAAATAGCCATGATCTGCGTTCTTTCATGAAAGTCATCGCTGATTTCATATCCCAAAGCGAGATAAGGAACACTAAATATAGTAAGCCCCAAATAAAACACCAGCGACCACGACAAGAAATAAACGAAATTATACATCACACCATTTTCTTCGTAAAGTTGCCACATAGCGATGTAGGAAATACAAATGATAATGCCTCCAATGAGAACATATTGTCGCCTACGACCCCATTTGGATCGTGTATTGTCTGAAATGAAACCCATGACTGGGTCTGTTATGGCGTCCACGACTCTTGGAGCAAATTGCAGGATTCCCCAAAGAATGGCGGCAAATCCTAAATCCTGCACCAAAACAATGATGAAAACACCCAGAGCAGCTGGGTACATTTGATTGGCTAACATGCCAAAGCCAAATGCAATTTTATAGCCGAGTGATACTTTTTTTTGTGGTTGTGTGAATGAATCGGACATTTTATTAAATTTATTATTGAACGATAATGGTTTGTATGGCATGTGGGCTAATGGAGAGTTCTCGATCAGCTCCAATGCCTTTTAGTCTATAGGTTATCAAATTGTTTGTCGGATTAAATACCACAATGGCTAGGCTTTTATCCTTATTTATTGCGGCCGTTATCATTAAATCAGTGTGTGTGTGATTCGTCTGTAATATGCGTGCCTCAGGACGAATGAATTTGCTGAAATGAGACATGATGAAATATAATGGCGTATAATAGATTTCATCTGTTGTGGGGTCAACAATGACGGGTGCGACACACCAATTCTTAAACCAGTTTGGTCCGCCCTGCCTATCTAATATCATATTCCAATCGATCCAACCGTCTACCCAATGGTTCAAGCAGCCAATAATGTCCCTGGCATAACGATGGGATGCAATGTATTTTGGATGTAGGTATTTTTTATCATCACTGGCCCAATCATATCCCCAATCGGTGGCATTTTTTCCCCAATACCATTGATCATCCTTCCAAATGGGAATTTCAGAATCCACACAAGCCTCTGTTTGAATTAAATATTTATCTGGGGCTTTTTGGTGAGCGTAATCTAATTTGTCTGGGAAATAGTCATAGGTGCTTTCATACCAATGCACCGCGGTTCCATCAAAATAGTTTTTTGAACTACCTTTCGGGAACATTCCATCAACCCACTCCTTAAGGTCTGCTCTGTTTTGGTCATAACCCAATATGACTAGGTCGTTAAGGTTTGATTTTTAAAGCTCGGGACCGAGATACTCTTGGACAAAATAGCTCATTTCCTCTGGAGTGAAATGCATGCTTTCCCAATTGTTTCCATTTCCCAACGGCTCATTTTCAACAGTAAAACCCCATAGGTTGATGCCTTCTGTAGCCATAGATTGAGCATACTTTTTAAAAAACAACGCCCATGTAGCGTAATACTCAGGTAGCAGTTTGCCGCCTACCCAATCGTTGTTGTCTTTCATCCAAGGTGGGGCGGTCCATGGTGATGCAATGATTTTAAAGCCCTCTATAGATACTTGCATCGCATCTTTGATCATCGGGATCAAGTGCTCTTTATCCGGTTGTATCGAAAAATGTTTTAATTGCGTATCCCCAGCGACCGTGTCGTAGCTGTAATGAAAACGAGAAAAATCACAAGAATTCATGTGTGTTCTTGTCAATGAATATTGGGCTCCATCCTGTCCAAAATAGGCATCTAGCAGTTCGGCCTGCTTAGATTCACTCATTTGATACAACAGGTAAGCAGTCGATTCTGTAAAAGCTCCACCAAAGCCAGTTATGCGTTGTTTTTTAATGTCTTTATGGATCACAACATCTACAATGTTCTCACCGATTTCAAACTCCTTTAATTGAGTTAATTGATGACCACTTTTAGAGGTTTCAAATACTTGCATATTGATTTTATGTTCAGTACAGCCATTGTATAGCAAAAGAATCAAAATACTCGATATATAGGTGAATTTTTGCATGCTATTTATTTGCTATTGGGTTGGACTATCGGTTTTGTAAATCTTGATTTCAACACATCGAAGGTCAATTTCTTGTTTCGCTCAATGTCTACAATGCCCCAAAATTCCTCATTGGGCGCTCCGTCATAAGGTACTCCGCTGCTGTTTGGAGCCCATCCGCCAACATCTTGCTGATTGGGGTTTCCTGCCTTCCACCAACCATCGGTAAATGAAAATACGGCTAACCCACAAACATGATTGGAATGTTGAAGTACAGAGTCAAGTATGCTTTGATTCGCTCTTGCTTGTGCTTTTTCATTCATGCCTTCGGATAAATCACCGACTGATTTATTCATGTAGCTGTCGGCTCCTAGTTCAGAAAAATACATGGGTTTATCACTGAGTTTAAGCCATTCTTTGACGGCTGTTTGGGGTTGATCCCAACGGTATACATTGAGTCCCCATAAATCGATGTTTTGAATCATTGCCATGGCTAACGAATCTGGAATTTCGCCGTGTGCTGTGGCTACGGGGTGACGAGGATCAATGGCGTGGATTGTATCAATGGCTTTTCTAAGAGCCTCATACCAATTAGTGATATCGCCCTCGAACCACTCAGGATGATAATTGTATTCGTTTCCTAATTCCCAAAAAAGTATGGCGGGGTGGTTTTTGTATTTACGAATGTATTGAGCAAAACTTCCCGAATGAATATCGTAACGACCTTCTTGGTTGTACCCAATGCCCATGATTATTTTCATCTCTTTGGTATGTATACGATCAAGAACGGACTCATCATCAACGGGCGAGTAAACCCTGATGGTGTTGATTCCTGCCTCAGACATCAAGTCTAAGTCTTTATCTAAATGGTCAAAACTACGGAGGGTTTCTCCTTTATTTACCGGATGATAACATATGCCTTTGATGAAATAAGGTTCTTCATTTACCGCGATGGATCTTCCCGGGGTTGTTACCTTGTTTTGAGCCACCGTGCATCCATGATTTAGTAGCATAACAACGCTAATGAGTATGCCATGAATCAAGTGATGCCAACTTCTGAAATGCCTCATATTTTAGAGATTTTCAGGTCTTAAGATATGGTTGAGTATTGCATCCTTATTGCCGTTAAAGGTTTTCCTGATAATTTTCCCATTCCTGGTTAATCCATCAAATATTCCTTTTTCTACCATTGGCCAAAGGGTTAATTTAGCCTGCCCATCTAGCGTAAATAGTCCAAAATGATTTTCAGACCCATCCGTATGATTGGGATCTTTCCATTTTTCGTCAAAAGCCTCAAAATAGAAACAAGAAATACTATCCTTCTTGGTCCAGTCGCGGATTTTCTGATAATACAAAGCCTGTTTATACTCATCTGCGGCGTGAGATCCATTGTCTCCATAAAGACCCTGAGATACACTAGCCCAGCCAGTTTCGCCAATGTGTATGGGTTTTTCAACGCCAAGTTTACGCGTGTATTCAAACACAGATATAAACTGTTGTTTAGCATAATCTACCGCTCTATTCATGGCATTTTCTATGGCCTCGATTTTCGTTGCACTCGAATCGTTTGATTTCCAAAAAGCTGAATTATAATGGGTGTCGTGAAAAGGATAGGTATGCACCGAAAGGTAGTCGACGGCTTTGATAAGCGCATTTAAATCTTCCTTGTGGTAATCTTCAGAACCTCCGCCCCATGACGCGAAGTTATCTGAACTCGTCACCCACAGATCTTCGGATAGCTCACCATCTGATTTCATCTGTTGCAATTGATTTACATATTTTAATATGATTCCAGGCTCTACAAAATAACTAGCCGCCCAATGCACCATAGCTTCATTTCCGATGGCTATTATTTTAACGATATCTGGATATTCTTTGGCCAATCTCACGGCTTCTTTTACTTCCTTTTCGTTCGCAACGTTCTCGAATTGATGGTTGGGTAGCTCGGTAAATGCAGCTTGGCAGCTAATCCATGCTCCTAGCATAACATACATTTCGAATTCATCGTTCTCGGTTTTGAGTTCCTTGATTGCTCGAAGCGTATTTTCGGCGTGAGGGAAGTGCACATTATAGGTCCTGAGTATACGAAACCCTGCCGCGTGCATGATAAGTAAATCTTCTTTAATTTCATGTAACGTAGGTTGAGTGTCTCTACTTAGGCCGCGATAACCACCATAGGAAATGGCTTGGTAGTTTGGATTTCCAAGGATTTCTATAGGATGTTTGTCTTTACGTGTTTTCATTTCTTTAGGATCAGAACAAGCGAATATTCCCATTATTAAACCAAGGGCCCAAACGGAATTTCTAATAAGATGAGAATTCATTTTCGGGCATTACGATTTAAGGGTGTAAACATGAATTTTCATAATATCACCGGTGCGGTTGAATAGGCTTTGCGTTAGTTCTATGTCTAAGTAATTGCCTTCTATTTTTCGCGAACTTCCATTTTTAGTGAACACTATAATACGGGCAGAGTCTGAACGATAATAGATCACAGGAACTTGGCAAATGGTTAAGGCCAATGCGTTTTCTGGGATTTCCAATTCTTGTTTTTTCTGTTCGACATCGTAATACTCAAAAGTCCCCTTTGATTCAAGGAATTCATCTTTATGTAAAACAGCAGGGTCAAATCCTAGTCGGCCGTTTTCAACACAAATACCCATTTCACCAAATCGGCTTAAGATATCTTCTTTTACTTGGCCTGTCATGCCCGGCTGTTGTGCGCCTTTACCTCCAGGTGTATGAGAATAAGGATCCGTTGAAAATGCTCCGTATAATGAGGGAGATTTATGCGCACCAATTCCCGCCTTTATCTCAAAATAATGATCAAACAATCGGCCGATGATTTTTTCATCGTACTTGTCGTTAATGGCTTTTTTTATGGTCTCAAACGTGGCAAGTAAGAGTTTAGACACCATGTGCCAGTAGATGGACCCAAGGCCTTCATAGCCAAAGAAGGTACCCGATCTCCCGGTGAATGCCTTGTGATTAAACACCGACTCGTACACATCGCATACGAGATTCGTTTCTTTTTCAACCAATGATTGGTATTTTTCCGGTAGTGCCCTGAGAGCCTTCTTTAGGAATTCTGCGTTGTTGAATGTCCCGTGAAAATGATAATCACCGTTGGCATCTTGAGTGATTATCTTGGAGTTATCATCTGCCAATAGGGTGCCGAATAGTTTGGATTTTTCAAAGTGTTCTTTAGGGATGGTATTTTTATTTAAAAATCGGGGTAAGTCCTTATTTGGGTATAGAATGTAACTGTATTGATCATCCCTGAATAGTGCACTCGCTTTTAAACTATCTAAAACATTCAAGGCTTGATCTGTTTTTAGATAACCTGAACTTAACACAGCAACTTGACCTTCTAACATTTCAGGTAAATATGAGATACTCACCTCTTTGTTGTTTTTTAAGGTCATGAGATTATAGGAATGGTACATTCCATCGTTTCTTTTATTGGCTTCAATCGAATGGTCCAGATATTCTTTAGCAAGAGATACAAAGTCTATTAATTCATCTATCTTAAGTGGTTCCTTAACACCAGAGAATCCGTTATTGTAAATGGTATTTCGGTATTCGCTTCCCGCGGTTCCTAATCCATCTAAAATGATCTTTCTCTGTGAATCACCGATGTTAGAGTTTAGCTCTGTTTGGTGACTCTCTAAGGTGATCTTTATGTTCTCGAAGAAGGTATGTTGTTCGTTGGATATTGCGAATTCTGATAGGTCTGAGTCTCGTAATGCATTTTCAAAGAAGTTCAAAAATCTGCGTAAATAGTACAAGGTTACCATGGATACACCATTACCCACAAGGGCATTGTTTGCGTCATTCCACTCAGGGCGCTGGGTATTCATCCAAATACCACCTTCTGGTATGAAGTTCGACAATTTGGATAAAATCACTGCAAGAATCTTTTCAATGAAATTCACCTTGTAAATGCTACCGTATTTATCGCAGATCAAGGTGCCATCGGAACCAACTTTATCGCGTCGAATTTCTATTTTCTTCTCTTCTTCAAAATTGTAATCAATGGTGTTTTTTGGATCAAACAATATTTCCGTATACGACTTAATCTTATACGGAACATTCGCATAAACAAATAGGTTGCTCGCAAAGTAGGATTGGAGTTTTTCAGGGTAGTGTTTCTCGATAAATTCTAAGAATTTTAAAAGGTATATTACCTGATGATCGCCCCAATACCCTATGTACGACCACGGGTTATCTGGTTCGATGGTTTCCCAGTCAAAGCCATCTTTTGTTACTCGGTAAGGATTGTATCCATTGAACGTGGTTGCATTCAAGAATTTGAAAATCATTCCTTCGATGAATGCAGGATAGGAGTGTACCAATGCTTCCCAGTTTTGGAAAATATCTCTCCAATTTCCTTGGTAATCTAGGATTTTCGAGCCATCGTTTTCATCCCTCGTATTAATGGAGAATTTATTCCATGGTCTGCTAGGGTCACCGTGACGCCGGCTGAATTTGAGAGGCAAATATTCGATACTTAAGCGCTTAAGGTCCAAGTCCTGCGCACCAGAAATAGCTTCTCTGAGGTGGTTTAAATCAAAAATGGGAGGTAAGGATTGGAAAAAGTGATTTTTTTCATGAAATAATTGACGATTTGCTTTTTCGATATAGTTGAGAAAATCAGGTTTTTCTATGGAGTAATTATCATCAAAGATTCCCCCACGCATGATGTTGAACATGGTGTTTGAAAAATGTCGAACATAGCTGGCTTTGTCCTGAGTGAGTTGTAATCCATCACTTGCCGCCACCAACTTGATCAGTTCTTGTGTTCCTTCTTCGATGGATTCGTTTACTTCAGTTAAAAGACGGTTAGGGTCTTTGAGCCTTTTTTGTAAATCCACGATTTGATTAACGGTGTGATTAACCGTGGCTATAATCGTCCAATGTTCCTCGGTGGAAGGGCTCAGTACAATCTCATTGGATAAGAAATAAGCACCTCTTTCCGCTCTCAAATCTGTTTCTTCTTTTGGGATTTCTCCTTTTCTAAAGTCATCAAGCTGTAGGGAAGAAATGAGTTTGGTTGAATCTTCTAATCCAATTGACCATGCGATATTGGCTTTGAGTGCCTCACTTGGTTCGGCTCTGTCTACAATGATGGCACTCAGAGAATAAATCCCGATGTTACCGTCCTTTTCTAACTCGCATTTTCGGTAAGCATCGACTAGGTTGCTTGCGCTATTTTGTAAGCCATCATCCACTCCGTGTGGAAGTATATTCTGAATACCATCTAGAATTCTAATTTCTAATTCTTGGGAAGAATGATTGGTTATTTTGGATTTTCGAACAAAACCGAATGTATTGCTTGAATTCCATTCGTAGGAAAAACTCAGTCCGAGGTCTTCGTTAATTTCTTCGAAAATGACCTTGTTTCCGTATGCATTTTTGTAAAGATTTCGTTGTGTTCGGTAAAGCCCTGCTTGCCTTTTGGAGAAGGGTTCCCACAAGTAGGCTTTATCATTCTTCGAAACCAAGAAAATTGATTTGCTCCCTGTGAATTCACTAAACTCTGTTATTTTATCTTCCGTGTAGTAAGGGAATAAGGCAAAGTTGCTGTTCTTTCGACCAGCAGACAATCCACCATTGGAAGAAATAAATAGCCAATGATTAGAGTTGCTCACGATACTCATAAAGAACGGACGCATTCGGTCTACATTAGATATTTTGTAGTAAGTTTCGTTATTGATAAGTATCTCGCTGCCTTTGACTTTTGCCTTTATTTTATGATATATCTGCTCTCCTTGATAGATGGTTTCTAAGTTCCTCATTTTGCCTTTTCTCAAAAGAATCTTTAAAAATAGACATTTCCTTCTTGTGATTATAACAATAACAGAAAATGATTTTTCGGTAAATCTATCAACGATTGAATAATTTTCTGATTTTGATTTGAGTTTAAGTGAGTAAGTTAGGTGTCAAAATACGTAGGTTAATGCTATTTGATTTACATTTTTTTATTTAAAGTTGAGCCCAAAGACCGTTGATACTAGGTATGCAGAGATTTATTTCTTCACAAATAAGTAGCCGGGCACAACCTTGCTTCTGTATTTTTGGAAGGATTATTGCAATCATCTTAGGTAACTTTTAAACACTAAGAAAATGTGTACGGAGGGAGTATTTGTTATGGAATAGACTTGTATTATTTAGACAATCTTGTTATTCAATATTTTAATTATGAGGGGCTGAAATCTAAAAATAGTTTATTTGAGTTCCCGATTTATGGGTATCGATACGTAAAAGCATTTATATTCATTCCTGCCCCTACTGACGCAAAAAGAAGAACATCATTTGATTGAAACGAATGTCCAGATAGTAACTGATTTTTGA
>JAYYCN010000234.1:0-3188 GCA_036161795.1 Bacteroidota bacterium | reverse complement strand
CAGGGATGCTTTTACCAAGATTGGTTTCTTTAGGAGAATCTATGATATCCATTACTCGTTCAATGGCACCGAGTGTTTTTTGGATTTGAACAAACTGTTCAGCCATGCCTGCCAGACTAGCTCCAACAAAAGCCGTAAGCAACATGAAGTTGAATAACTCTCCGATCGCCATACTTCCTTCTTGCACCATTCCCAGTCCCTTGAAAATCAACCATACAATAGCTCCGAATAAACTAATGATAATGAAGGAGCTAAAAGCACCACGCCAGTATCCTCTTTTGATGCTTTCCTTCATCAAAAAGGTGCTGTTTTGAGTATATCGGTCTGACTCAAAGGACTCATTGGTGAACGCCTTCACATTTATAATTCCAGAAACGGCCTCTTCCACAATGACGTTGTTTTCGGCGGTGATATCCTGGACTTCTTTGGATATTTTACGAATAAATTTCCCAAAGAAAAGCGCAATAATCACAACTACTGGAATGCTTGCTAGCATGTGTAATGCAAGTTGAGTAGAGGTTTGAAAAATCAGAATCACCCCGCCCAAAAGCACTAGAATCTGCCGCAGAAACATAGCCAAATTAGTGGTGAATGTATCCTGTATTTGAGCAATATCAGCGCTAAATCGGCTTAAAATTTCACCTGTACGGTTACTGCCAAAAAAGGATAACCCTTTTCCCACGATAGATTTAAATAAATCTGTTCTAAGTCCGTAGGTCATCCCTTCGGTAACTCTGACATAAATGGATATTCTCAGAAAAGAAAAAACAGCTTGAACCGTAAATAAGGCAACAAAATAGTAAGCAATTTCAGTAAGGCGATCTGTATTGGGTGCGGTTTGAACCCCATCTTTCCCGTACACGAAAACACCATCCATCATATTACCGAGCAATTTTGGAAATAGGATAGAGGCTCCAGCCGTGATGGCAAGAAAAAAAGTTCCAGCAGCGAATAACCAACGGTTACTCTTTGACATGTAACGAAAGAGCCTTAATGAGTGTTTAATGCTTTCCGCATTGAATTTTGTTTTTGGTAAATCTCTATTTTCTCTTCTCGATGCCATGGGGAATAAACAAATTTCGGTTTTTTATTTGGTTGCGTGGGGGATGAATAGATAAACGGCGGTCTATGAGGAAAAGATTCGATGAGAACAGCTGTTTCAAATATGATTGATTTACTTTTTCCACGTTTTTGCCTTCTTTGCGGTTCTGCCGTATTTGAAGAATATGAAAAATTTCTCTGTTTGGGATGCTTCTCAGATTTACCATTAAGTATACACTCAGATGTCCTAGAAAACCCAATGAGCAAAACACTATGGGGCCGATGCGAATTTAGAATGGCACAGAGTTTACTTAATTATCAAAGTCACTCTATATATACCGAATTATTCAAGGAAATAAAGTATCGTGGTCGGAAGGACTTGGCATTTTACATGGGTTCTTTGCTTGGAAGAAAAATGAAACACGATTTAAAACAACTTCATGGTTCGGTATTGATGCCTGTGCCTTTAGCGAGGAGAAAATTTTGGATGCGTGGTTACAATCAAGCAGAGTTTATTGCAAATGGGATAGCAAAATCGACGGAAATCCCAGTAAATCGAAATAAATTGACCCGTTCGGTACACCGGAAATCACAAACAGAAAAATCAAGGGTTGAACGATGGTTGAATATCCAATCCGTTTATAGTTGTTCCAAGCTTCCTGAGCATGTAAATCATGTAATTCTAGTTGACGACGTGATGACAACCGGAGCTACCATAGAATCATGTGTAAGAGCTTTGAACGAGAAGAACAAGGTGGACGTCACTATTTTAACGCTCGGATTCACTCAAAAAGCATAATAAATGGTCAGTGAAATTACATTTTAGATAAGCCATAAAGCTTGTAGAACATGAATCGCCTTAAAATTCCATATTTTTGTTAATTAAGCGAATTAATGATGAAGAGATTTTTACTCAGTTTAGCCGTGCTCCTAACGGTTTGTTCGACCGCTTTTGGTCAGCGCAGCTCAATGTCTGTGAGTAGTGTGGTATTACCCCAATACTTAACCTCCGGCTCCAATAGTGAGGCCATGATTACCTACGCTAGGCTTCGATTTGACGGTCTTATGCCGAGTAGTACATTCAAATACATTGCACGCTGTTTAGATGCGAGTGAACTAGATACAGCTATATTACTGGATGGCGCTGGAAGTACCGTGTACATGGATGGTAATAATCACCGACATGTTAGTTCACATTCTTTCTCTACAGCCGGAGGCCATGATACCATCGAAACCAATATGATGGGTAGTGCAGACTTTTGGATTGGCTTGGTTGGTGATGGAAGTTCAACCTTTGCCGATGGTAACGCCGTTTATATTGGGCTTACCTTAATTAATACCACTGCCTCACCTATGGATACAAGTTACCTGTATCTTGAAGATTCTTTGACTGTGATATCGTTTGGAACTAATGCTTCTAGTAACGAAGGAACAGGTCTTTATGGTGAGTCATATGCCGATCCAGATTACTTTGTTGCTTTATACGATGATGAAAATGGTATTGGTCGCCCGCTCAGCATTACGAGTATGGAAGGTGGAACCTACACAGGGGCTACCCTACCAACAAGACCTTCGTTCTACAGTTCTAACGTACATAACCAAAAAGGGATGTGGGGAAGTATTATTCCAAACGATCTGAATAATGGAGTACGGTCTTTTTCAATTTTGAATGACGCCACCGGTTTGGTAGAATTCTTTCAAAAGGATGCAGATGGTACTTGGGGACCTAATGCTGTTTCAACTGCTAATCCTTCTGGAGGAAGTGGAACAGCCATTGAGTTTAAAAAAGAAGACGCCCCTATGGTGCAAACAGAAATTTCATTTGTGTCGTCCAGTATTAGTTACACGGAAGCAGATACCAATGCAATTATTGTGATAGAACGAAAATACTCAGGTAGCGAAAGTCAGCAAGTCGATCTTTCAGTTACCGGAGGAACAGCTACTGATAAGGAGGATTTTATTAGTACTTACAAGAATTTCAACGTAAAATTCAACCCAGGCTTAGATGTGAAAGACACCCTAAAAATTGAACTGAAGGATGATCAGTTAACAGAGGGCACAGAGAATATTTTTCTTCGATTAGCAAATCCCTTAAATGATGATTTAGGTGATATAAAGACTTATGAAATTAAAATCCTAGATAACGA
>JAYYCN010000233.1:0-3984 GCA_036161795.1 Bacteroidota bacterium | reverse complement strand
GAATTATCAAAACCAGTTGGTATTAACCGGTGCGTTAAATGATGTAGGAACAGCCCTCAGGCAAAATGTTGCAAAGAGTTACCGTCGGGGTATTGAATTGGCGAGTACCATCCGTTTGTTTTCCGTGCAGAAGTATAAATCAATCGAAACAAAACACGACTTATTCCTAAACTTTAATGCTGCTTTCAGTCAAAATCGCATTCAGGAGCTTACGGCTAATTGGATTGATTATGCAGATAATTCATCAGTTGACTCCGTATTTAACGAAACACCTATCGCGTATTCACCAGACTTTGTGGGGTCAGCTGGACTAACTTACCGATTTAAACCAGGCAATAAGAACCAGTTGGAATTTCAACTACTTCAGAAGTATGTTAGTAAACAATACTTAGATAATACGGGTGATGATTATAGGTCAATTCCTTCGTATACGTTTACAGAGTTGAATGCTTCATATCAGCATCAGTGGGATGGTCATGCGTTACGTTTCGGAATAAACGTTCAGAATGTTTTCAATCACTATTTTGTTAATAATGGCTACACTTGGGGTTTCATGTATGGAAGTAGAAACGTGGTACAGGAGGTATTTGTGTTCCCATCTGCGCCAAGGAATTTGAATGTCAATGTGAGCTGGATCTTTTAGAACGCGACTAACGGCTTAACCATTCTTCCGATGTAAGTCCACCATAACTTAGTGGCATTATGATATCCCAGTTGGGGAAGTTATTCTGTTTTAATTGTGTATCTACCGTGGAGTCATTGCTTAATTGAAAGGCATATTTCTTTGAAATAAAAGCCGCAATGTTAGATGCTATCTTTCTTTTTATTATCCCATTATAATGCTCTGTAGGATACCATTGATCGGTAAAATAACAACCCTTGTTTTGCGCATTCAATTCGTTGGCCTCCTCGAGATTAAAATTATCGATATAGTTCACATCCCATTCCTTAAACTTTTCAATGAGGAAATGGTGATTATAGGCGAGAAATTCTGAAAGGTTTGCTCCACTACCTTTTTCTAGGTGTTTAAATAAAAGATTCGCGTGGTATCGATTTGGAGGTAGTAAATGATACAAAAGACGCACCTTTTTTTGTTTGCATATCTCCACAATCCCTTTCAAATCTTGTATTCTTAAATTTTCGTCATCTAATACAAAGGCAAATTCTTTCACATAAGCACCCGCCATTCCCTTAATCTTATCTGTCTCTTGAGGTAAACCGTAAATCCTTGCCAAAGAATCAATCCACTCGAGGGTTGTTTGATGAGGGAAATGATTCAACCCATCATCAAATACCCGCTTTAAAGCGATGGGTTTGGTTCTCCAATGTTTGAATTTCAATCGTTCGCGCTCTTTCGCATCGCGATTATCGTAAAAATGCAAACCCATAAACGTACGCGTTAATAAAGCGGGTCGACGAGAATAAAATAGTGCTTCCCTTTGGTTAGAGGCCTCGTTTGATGAATATATCGCCGATGGACCGCAGGTTCTCATATTAACCCCTAGAACCACCACCTTGTTTTCGCAATCGTCCGGCAATAAGTTCAGCATTTCTTTGAATAAGCCTGGGTGATATCCTTCATGAGTAATGGATTCAACCTGTCTATCTGGCAAATACAGATCCAAATAATCTGAAATCTTTTCATTTAATGTATCCGTCCAAGGATTAAAGCTACTATTGCTACTCTCTCCCAAATAGATAATATCTCCTTGTTTAAATGCACTATCAATTCTATTTCGCACACGCGAGTACTTATCAATATCAAAGGGGTATAAAGTATCGGTGTATACTAGATTCAGAATGAAAAAGAACCCGCTTAATACCAGTAAACGCGAAAGTGCCCATTTCCACCAAATCATTGACTCTTTATGGTTCTCTGCTTTTTTTCTCATTAGAATTGGAAATAAACAAATGGATGATTAACTGCTCCTCCGAATAAAAGCACGGCCGTAATAAAGAATAAATATGCTACCCAACGAGGCAGAATATTTAGGCTACCCAACCACTTATCCGCTCTGTTTAATATGATAAAATGATCTAGGACAAATCCCACAAAAAGAAAAATCCATACCTGTGGATCAACGGATAAAAATGGTTGATCAATGCGCGAGCTAAAATCCAATAAATTGCCATACACTTCGAAGCTCTGCGGTAAACTTTGCGACCTAAAAAAGACTAAGGTCAGCATAAAAAATGCCCCGGTTTTTATTCTTCTTAAAACCCTTCCCCATGTAAAATCTGCACCGACTTTTTTAAATACAAAACGATCAAACAAATACAATATACCTTGACTGATTCCAAAATAAATCATCGTAGAATTGGCCCCATGCCATAAACCAGAGGTAAAAAACACCAGTAGCACGCCCAAGGATAAACGCAGGTTACCGCCCTGATTTCCCCCAAAAGGGATATAGATATAATCACGAAACCAAGTACTCAAGGAGATATGCCAACGATGCCAAAATTCCGGTACACTTTGCGCAATAAATGGTTTGTTAAAATTATCCATCAAGTGGATTCCAAACAATAAAGCAGCACCCTGAGCCAATAAAGAGTATCCAAAAAAATCGTAGTACACTTGAAAGGTAAACATCAAGCTTGCCAACCAAGAAGAGCTGCCTTTGTAAATGGAAGGATTCTCGTAATACACATCCACAACACCTGCTAAATTATCCGCCACTGCTACCTTCAGAAATAATCCATAAAGCAATAATCGACCTCCGTTTTTCATATCCTCAAGCTTTGGAGAATACTTGGCAAATAACTGGCTATGCAGTCGACCAAAACGCTCAATGGGGCCAGCTACTAATTGAGGGAAAAACGACACGAAGAGCATGAATTTAAACACGTTAGGCTCGGGTTTTTCATCGCCCCGGTATACATCAACCACATAACTTATACTTTGAAAAGTATAAAATGATATCCCCGCAGGAACCACATATTTACCCAATTCTATCATCCAAGCAAATGCTTCATGATGGTAAAGGCTAGTAGCCAATGGGGATTTACCTAAAGCAAAATCAAAGTACTTAAACATGAACAACACCATTAAATCCGTAATAATAGCTGTCCACATCCAAATGAGTTTTATAGTGCGTTGCTTCGACTGATAAAGCATCTTAGCGCAAAACCAATCCATCACGCTCGTCATGAGCATCAATGCGGCAAATTCTAGCTGCCAAAAACCATAGAAAAAATAACTTGATAGCAGTAAAAATACCCAACGACCCTTCTGTGGTAGGCTAAAGTAAATTAACCAAACTAGGGGCAGAAAAATCCAAAACTCCAGTGAATTAAAGAGCACTGGAGCAAAGATATCGTTTCAAATCCAATCCCACAGAGGTCACTTTAATGTCAGATTCGAAGAGTGATTTTATCTTCGTTGAAATTGTCTTTTATTTTTCACAATTTGTACATCGATGAGTTCATTTTTATCCGCAGGACAAATCTTAATTGCAGAACCCTTTATCACGGACCTAACCTTTTTCAGGAAGGTGATTGTCATCATTGAAGATAACGCAGAAGGGAGCCTTGGAGCTATAGTGAACGACATCACTCCACTCAAAATTCGTATTGAAAACGAAGAAAAAACTACATCGGTTTTACTTCCGCTATGTTTGGGTGGTCCGGTAGGGCAAAAAGAGCATATTAATTTTATTCATCCTCATGAAGAAGTACGAGATGCGATATCCATAGGTAAAGGATATTATTGGGGTGGAAATGCTTTAGATATTCTAAATCTTGCAGAAACTGAATTGCTCAACCTCGATCAAACATATGCCGTTTCCGGTTATTGTGGTTGGGGAGCTGGGCAATTGTATCAAGAACTAGAGAAAAAAACATGGATACCTTCCAATTTCAATGAAGAGTATCTAAGCGAGCGCGGTGACGAGGCTTGGAAACAAGCATTAAAAGACTTAGGAGGCACCTATAAATGGTTGGCAAATGCGCCAATGGATGTAAATTTGAACTAATTCTCAAAGG
>JAYYCN010000232.1:0-3103 GCA_036161795.1 Bacteroidota bacterium | reverse complement strand
CTGGTTCCTCGTTATTTGGTCACAATTCTATTTTACTAGTAACCTGGAACCAGAAACCTATTTTGTCGTTCTAAAGAGCGCAGAATCCAAGCTTTCAACACTGGCGTTGATCTCCTCGTATTCATTGGTGAAGCGAGCGGGTGTTGCTGCTCCTGCAAGTACAATCATACCTTTGTTTAAAGAGATATGATATTTTGTTGCTAACTCGGAGGCAGCTACGAGTGATTTTAGGGGGTTGCCTAAAATATCGTTGCTATTTCCTTCTTCAACTCGCTCAGAATTGACCTCCATTTTCATATTGAGATTTTTGAGGTCCGCTTTTGGTTCGTGTAACATTCCCGTTACAAAAGCAGCTGAACTACAATTATCTGCAACTACATCCTCCAGTGAAAATTTAAAGTTTTCGTAACGGGAATCAATGATTTCTATACCAGCACCTACACCGTCAATGTAATCCAAACAATTGTCCAATGAGATAGGGCTCGTGATGTCTTTTGAAAGTCGAAAGTAGACTTCAGGTTCTGCTCGTGGATGAATGAAGTTTGATTGGCTTATAACCCCTCCGTTTTGGTAGTGCATGCCCGTGGTGAGTTGTCCAATGATCATTTCAGAAACGCCCATTTGTTTCATTTTTGCCTCCGATGTGAAGCCCATCTTTATGCCAATGAGTGTTTCGCCTTCTTTTATTCGCTCATTGATTAATGCGTGTTGAATCTCATATGCTTCTTTTAAAGAAAATGATTCATTATCTCCAAACTGTGGAATGGCGTTACGCTGCTTTTGCGCTTCGTGAAGTCGTTTTGCGAATTCTTCTATCCTCGACATATGACACAAAAATCGATCTTTTATAATAAAAACAGATACGAAGTCTACTTGAATTGCTAATTAAATGTGATTATGGATACGGTTTTCTACTCTCGCCATGTACTTTTGTGTAATGATGGATGAAAGCAACCACAAAATCCAAAAAGCAGTAGATCAATTATGGGAGGCTCGTGAAACAGGGATCCCATGTTCGCCTGTAAGAGAGCTTATTGGTGAAATAGACATTGATTTGGCATATCAGATTCAAGAGTTGTTCAATCAGAAAGTGTTCGACCAAAAAGGTTATACCCGTTCAGGTTTTAAGATAGGTTTAACTTCTCCTGCGGTTCAAAAACAGTTGGGTGTAGACCAGCCAGATTTTGGTGTGATTTTTCATCAAACCGATATTTCACCATCTCGTTCTGTTGCCTTTGACGATTTGATGCAACCAAAAGTTGAGGCCGAAATGGCGTTTATTTTAGGTCGTGATGTGACCAAGACTTTTGAGGATATTGAAGATGTAAAAAAGGTTTTAGACTCCGTATGCTTATCCATGGAAATCGTTGGGTCACGTGTTTTAAATTGGGATATACGAATCACCGACACCGTGGCTGATAACGCATCCGCTAGTCATTATATTTTATCAGAACATGCTACTAGAATCGAGGATATAGACTTTGAAGCGGCAAAAATGAAGTTGTATGAAAACGGGGAGTTGAAATCAGAAGGTAGCGCCAATGCGTGTATGGGTAATCCATTAAATGCCGTTCTCTGGCTTTGCAATACGTTTATTACACGTGGTGTTGGATTGAAAAAAGGAGACGTGATTTTATCGGGCGCGCTGGGACCCATGGTGCCATGTACAAAAGCGGCCGAGTATCGTGCTGAAATCGAAGGTCTTGGAGAATTGAGTTTTGATATCAAATAAAGGTAAACGGTTATGACAAAAGTCAAAGTAGCCATCATTGGTTCAGGAAATATTGGTACGGATTTAATGATCAAGGTATTGCGTTATTCAGAGTCGCTGGAAATGTCAGTAATGGTAGGAATTGATCCAGAATCCGACGGATTGGCTCGCGCTAGAAGATTGGGGGTGAAAACAACCCATCAAGGCGTTGATGGATTAATGGAGATGCCGGAATGGGAAGATATATCCATCATATTTGACGCAACCTCTGCGAAAGCGCATCGTAATAACTATGATAAAATCAAGCAGTTTCCCGATAAGAAAATGGTTGATTTGACCCCAGCGGCAATCGGTCCGTTTACTGTTCCCGCGGTGAATTTAGATGATTTACAGAGTCTAGATAATGTCAATATGGTTACTTGTGGAGGTCAAGCCACCATACCTATAGTAGCGGCAGTTTCACAGGTTGTGCCGATTCACTATGGTGAAATTGTGGCTTCTATTGCATCCAAGTCGGCGGGACCAGGAACTAGGGCGAATATTGATGAGTTCACCGAAACTACAGCGCATGCTATTGAATCTGTAGGTGGAGCTAAAAGAGGGAAGGCAATCATCGTATTAAATCCGGCCGAGCCCCCACTCATCATGCGCGATACGGTTTTTACCCTTAGTGAAATGGGAGATCAAAACCTGATTCGAAAGAGCATTCATGAAATGGTAGAGAAGGTAAAACAATACGTGCCGGGTTATCAACTGCATCAGGAAGTTCAGTTTGAAGAAATCCCTGAAAGCAAACCCGTATTTATTGGAGGAATTGGAAATGTGCACGGCTTGAAAACGACCGTATTTTTAAGGGTAGAAGGCGCAGGGCACTACTTGCCTAAGTATGCCGGGAATTTAGATATTATGACCAGTGCTGCCAAAGCGGTAGGCGAGAGAATGGTTATTGGTTTCTAGTTACTGGTTCCTAGTTTCTAGTTCCGAGTAACCATCAACCAGCGTTCAGAGATTAGCAACCACTAGTTATGATTTACTAAGATCTAGGGCTACATCCACAATCATATCCTCTTGTCCACCAACCATTTCTCTTTTTCCTAACTCCTCTAGAATGGTGCGGGTGTCAATCCCATAGCGCTGACTTGCTCTTTCGGCATGCAATAAGAAACTAGAATAAACACCTGCATAACCCAAAGAGAGGGTTTCTCGATCTACTCTTACGGGACGTTTTTGAAGTGGCCTAACCAAATCATCAGCTGCATCCATTACACCATACAAATCAACAGCATGTGGTTTGTTCATTTTGTTGAGTACAGCAATGAGAATTTCGAGCGGAGCATTTCCGGCTCCTGCCCCCATACCTGCAAGGGAGGCGTCTAATCGAGTTGCTCCTTC
>JAYYCN010000231.1:0-3860 GCA_036161795.1 Bacteroidota bacterium | reverse complement strand
TCAAATAAAGGCTTAGACCAATTTGCTCTACCACTTAGATCAAATGCACCATCTAAGTTAACCGGGCTTGAAATTTGAGCACCTGGTCTCAAAAAGTAAACGGAGTCACCCGTGGGTACTCTAACCTGAGCTTCTCTCACCGACATTTGAGTTGAGGTAGTAATCGCATTTTGAGAAGCCGTTCCTCTTAAAAAAATAAAGAACATACGACCCGATGTCGGATTCATACTATAGTAACGCGTAAATAATCGATGCTGATAATCCTGCACCAAATTAGGATTACCCGTGGTCAACTGAAGTGGATTCGAATTATCAATTACATCTTGTAATTGGGTAATACTTGGCGCATTATTTCGAGTCCGGTAATACAGCATAAAACCGTTTGAGCCCCAACTACCCTTTCTGATCGTGATTTGCGGTAACAAAGAATAAAACTGACGATTGATAGCCAGCGGCGCAGGAAATGCCTGATCGCCATTTAAGTTAGCTGCCTGCGCATCCAAACCAACTCCATATTGCACCCCGTTTTTCTTCAGCTGGTAACGAAGCCCTGCTGCATGACGACTGTAACCATTATTAAAACTACTAGACAGCAAAGTATCTAATTGTCTTTCTGGTAACGGAAAAGGCTTCGTGTAATCTGGCACAAAATTCAGTCGATCGTTACTTTGAGCATTAATAGCCATCTCGTAGGCCAGAGAAATACTATTGAATGAATCCAACTGCTCGGTTAATTCCACTTCTGCCGAAAACGTATTAGACAAGCGAAGAATTTCTGTTTTTTGATCGGTTAAACTCGTATCATGACTGGGAACGTTAATAAACGTATTGAATAAATTGTTCTCACCGTTATTGCCGTTTACACCAGGTCTAATCTCTACAGCCAAAGAACGCCCACGTTTTTTAAATGCATGCATCCAGTCGATTTCAAGTACCCCATTGAAGTTGTTGGAATTACTAGAGAATAAATTATTGATTTGACTCAGATAACCCAATGACTCCGGAATAAGGGTATTTCCCAAGGTAGGGTTCTCGTTCTCTATTTGCTGAAAAGTTAGACGCGGTTGAATGATGAATCGATCATTACTATCCACATTCCACTCCAATCTGGCATTAAATCGATGTTGTTGCCTCCAACTATTCTCAAATGATGAATCTAAATAGGTTAATCCCGCTTGATCTCCCGTTACGAAATAACGCTTTGTGAACCGGTCGTTGGTATTGTCAGAATTACTAAAGAAATAGCTGCCTGAAACATCCCATATTTTACCCCACTTATACGCATAATTAATAGCACCTAAAGTAGACTGCGTAATTCCCCCTTGACCCTGAACAAAAAAGCTCCCCATGGATTTTCTACCAAAATTGCCTCCTGAAAACGCGCTAGAAATATCATCAAATGAGAAATTCTGTTGGTTGATGTTATTGCTTTGGAATAATAAAGACAAACGACGATCGCCGTTAAACGTATTAAAACTAGCTCCAGATTGGTATTTCAAGTCATCACCTGTTCCTTCGATAGATTGTCCAATTCCTCCATTGATTTTACCAAAACGGCCATTTTTGAAGCCGGTTTTCGTGATAATATTGATTGTTTTGGTGCGATCGCCGTCATCAAAACCCGTAAACTGACTTTTCTCGGATTGTGCATCGTACACTTGAACCTTGGAAATGGCATCTGCAGGTACATTTTTCAAAGCCGCTTTAGGATCCTCTCCAAAGTAGGCTTTACCATCTACCAATACGCGCTGAACTTTTTCTCCTTGAGCTTCAACATCCCCGTTACGTTGAGTAACACCCGGCATTTTCTTAATGAGATCTTCAGCAGTAGCGTCTGGATTGACTTTAAAATTGCTCGCATTAATCTCTGTGGTATCCCCTTTTAACTCTACTGCTTTTGTCCGAACCACAACGGTTTCAATCTTTTCCTGTTTCTTGAGTAAGGAAGTTTCACCAAGAGCGATGACCATTCCGTTATCCGTGCGCATCATTTCGGCTTGAGTAATATTTAGGGTACTCTCGTAATCCGGATGGCGGATATCCACCACCCACTTGGCCTCTCTCATGTTCACACCTTTCGATCGTAATCTTATAAATATTGCCCTGTCCAAAGCCAACTTATAGAGCCCTGTTTCATTTGTTTCTAATGAAGAGACTGGCTCTGATTGCCTATTTAACCAAGCCCGAATATCGTTTTGTCCCGCGAGCGACGCTAAGGTATCATTGGGCATAACATAAATATCCACTTTGGCACCTTTAATGGGCATTGTGGTTGCATCCGTGACCAAACCTTGTAAGGAAAATGAACGTCCTCCGCGGCCTTGTGCAAATGACGTTGAGCTAATAGCAACGGTTAATAGGCCTATTATCCAATTCTTCATTCATGTACAAAGAAAGGATACTTCTCATCTAATCTGTTAGCTACCCTATTGAAAATGACCAATGAGATATAAAAACGATAAAACCCTAAAAGATTGAACAACCTTTTATTCGTCTAATTGTTTCGTTTATCATGAGCGCTGCAACCGTTATTTTTCCCCACCAATTGTACCCCAACCACCCTGCATTAGAAAAAGGGAATGTGGTGTATATGGTGGAAACAGATTTGTATTTTACCCAGTATACATTTCACATTTCAAAATTAGTTTTGCTTCGCTTGAGCATGCAGCGGTACGCAGAAAAGCTTATAAAAAATGGCTACAAATTGCAGTATCTTTCTATCGAGGATGATAAATCAAATACTTCAAAACTATTCCAGTATCTCACAGGAAAATATATGGACATCCATGTGGTTCAACCGGATGATGATTGGTTATGGAAAGAGATAAAAAAAGGTATTCAAGCCACAGCATGTAACCTACATGAATACACAAATCCAAATTTCATTACCAGCATTGATGAAGGTTATGCATTCTTCGATACAAAAAAACGCTATTTTCAAACCGATTTTTATGCTTTCCAACGTAAGCGTTTGAATATACTTTGGGGGGATAATGATAAACCCGAAGGAGGTAAACTGACCTTCGATGCGGATAACAGAAAATCATATCCCAAAAATCACCATTTCGAAGAACCCAGACTTTCCCCTTTGAGTGAAGATTTTGCAGATGCCGTCACCTACATCCAAAGAAACATACCAAACCACGTTGGAACCGTAGATTTTTTCAAAGAGCATAGTTTCTTTTATCCTACTACCACAGAGGAAGCAGAAAGTTGTTTTGAAGAATTCCTCAGCCAGCGTTTCAAAGGATTCGGGGACTACGAAGACTCATTCGGGAAAAATCCAGATGAACACTTCTTGAACCACAGTGTTTTGACTCCCGCTCTGAATATTGGACTCATAAACCCTTCATACGTAATACAAAGAGCGCTTGAATTTGGGAAATCACACCAAATTCCAATGAACGATCTGGAAGGTTTCATACGTCAAATCATTGGATGGAGAGAATTCATGCGTATCATCTATCATAGAGAAGGCAGAAAACAACGCGGCTCGAATTTCTGGAACTTCAAGCGAGACATCCCGAAAAGTTTCTACACTGGTGAAACGGGAATTGAACCCGTGGATGTGGTCATCAAAAAAACGCTTAAAACAGGGTATGCGCACCATATCGAACGATTGATGGTTCTGGGAAACTTCTTCATGCTCTGCGAATTCAATCCACACAGCGTTTACCAATGGTTCATGGAAATGTATATCGATGCCTACGATTGGGTGATGGTACCAAACGTTTATGGCATGTCTCAGTTTGCCGATGGCGGACTCATTACCAGTAAACCCTATTTCTCAGGTTCAAACTACATTCGAAAAATGTCGGATTATCCCAAAGAAAAAGGAGGTTGGCAAGCCATATGGGATG
>JAYYCN010000230.1:0-4453 GCA_036161795.1 Bacteroidota bacterium | reverse complement strand
CTTTGTAATAAACCCTGGAATCATCCACTACGCTAAATGAGGTTGTATTTCCGAGTTGATCCGAAAATATTAAATTTGTGCCCTTTGGGATTTTTATAAAATCTGCTTGGGCCACACCGTACAACATCAACTCTGCAGTGTATTCTTTTTCATTGGTTTTATACCTTTCAGAATCAATTTTTCTAAGACGGCTCAGTATAATTGATTCTCCTATGAGATTTTTTTCAAATACTCTTATTCCTGGCAGCTCATCTTTTATAACAACGATTTTATCTTTTACGGCTTTATAATCACCATTTTCATCTTCCGAAGTTTTGACGAAAATCTTGGTGTTAATTTTGTTATGTTTTTCATCAAGTATAACTATTTTTTCTTGCTCACCTTTACCGAAAAATACATTTTTCTTTTCAACGTGATTTCCATCTTCATTTACATATTTAATTCGAATTGGAATTTCTGTTTCTTGTCGTGTAGGTTCATTTGTTTTTAGTTTAATATATGAACTGGCTATGGAATTATTTTGTTCTTTTATTTCTAATGATACCTTGGTTTCATCAGCATATAGTGATTCTTTGTCTTCAAATAAGGTAATAATTGGTTTCAGATCTCCGATTGGTTTTCCTTCGAAGTATCCTTCAGGAATAAATTTTAATGTATTTTTTAAATCATCGTAATAGTGATCATTACTCGATGAAATTATGTTTAATTTGGTTATTTGTTCTAATGGCAAGCCTTTGATTATAAAGGGGTGTATATCGTCCCAGTCTTTTGGATTTATATTGTATTCATAACCATTAGATACCCTTTGTAGATTTGTATGTTCTCCAATGGTTGTGATATTATAGGGAGTATTTATTATTAATTTAACAGTTTTCTGAGGCTTACTCGTAAGATGAAGATCAAATTTTGCGGTATGTTCTTTATCTATTATATAGGCTTGTATTTCTCTTGGAGACTCAATCTTGTGAGGTGTTCCGACAATTGATGGTACATATTTCCCATTATCTTTTATTGTTAGCGTTGCTTTCGTTTCTGAGCCTAAACTATAGGCCTCAAATCTTCTGCGAGGAGATATCAATTGCTCGAAATCAACGATTTTAAATGAGTTTTTGCCTACCTCTCTTCTCTCTTTTGCCCTATCTAGGTTAAAATAATCGTTCTCTGATTCATTTCTTGACCAAGAGTGACGTCGCCACGTTATAAACTTACCAGGATCAATGATTGTATAATCTGCCTGATTTATTTTTTTCCATTGTATTTGAAGTGGATTCGACAGATTTTCCAGTGCATCTATATCCTCTTTTTTTAAATTCCGGATTTTATTGGTATCTAGTTTAAACTGATATTTAAATGGTTGCTGCCTGTTTGCCCCTATATAAATTTCTGTTTCTTTTGTTGTTGTTTCCTTCTCGCAACCTAAATGAAATTCTGAAGTTCCTAGCGATAATATTTTGGCATTTACAGAATTTTTTACAGAATACTTTGTTGAGCTATCAAATGTTAGAAAACCGCTCCACTCAAGCTTTACGGTTCCGTCAGAAAGATTGTCAGAGTTTTTATTTCCCGAATTAATTTCCCTAACCGTAGACATGATTTTGTCAAATATACCCGCGTAGTTTTTTGTTATTGAATTTCCTTTCTGAGCATCATCAACTGTCACATTTAGATCATTAAACCCCCGACTTGATGGTTTAATGAATTCCCAGATATTAACGATTCTATGACAATTCAAGCATGATTCTTGTATGCTTATGATATTTGGTTCTAGTTCAAAAGTAACATTTTCATCATCTTCGACAATCTCATCTTCGAGGATCGGAATATACAATCTTCCATATCCATTTGTTTTACTTGTAGTAAAGATATCTTTAGGATTGAATTCAACAGTGCTGAGTGTGGCTTTTGGCGCTACGAAGTCAACATTCCTTTGAGCAGTCGATTCATCTTGAATGATCTTAAATTTAATTCGTAATGGGTCGGTTGTTAAGTCAGCATCTTGATACTTCCCGTATAGATCTTCGTATTCGTCACTTTTATAAAATTCGGATCTTTCTATTATTGAACGTAGATCAATGTCAAACCAAAACAACTCCCCCTCTTTGGCAGTTCTGTTAATTCCGGTCTTATTGGGCACAATGATATTACAAAACCCTACATTAAACACTCGATAACGACCCAAATGCATCACTTTATACAATATCCAAATTTTTCCTGATTCTTTAATCTTAATTTTTAGCCCATGTGTGTGACTTTGCTTATATTTCTAATCCCTCCTCAACTATTATTTTCGTTGTTAATCCTTTGCTTCTTTTTTCTTGAATCGTTGTTGCAACATCTTAGGTTTGAAATTTGTGAGAGCCTATTTTTCGCCAAACATATTAAAGTTACTTTTTTTTGCATCAGAAATGTTTACTGACGTCTAAATGCGACTTCTTCATTATTCACAAGTATTTGTTTTTTTAATCCATTTCATATAACTGCACCTATTCACCACTTTAATTCCTTTTCACCCTATTGCCTTCTTACAATTGAGATAAAAATTCTTATAAAAAAATTTGATTTATAGTTTTGCGTCTGTATTAACCAATACATTTTTAAAGGCTCATTAGGCTAAGTTATAACCACCTGTCTTGCCTACATGTCTGTTTCTAATGCAATTGATAAAGCTTTAACAAAACTTGATGTTTATAATGATTGGTCCCGGCCCAAGCATTGGACAAAGCTTTACGATGGCTTTAATCGACATCGAAATAAATCGAATAACTATTTTAAGTTCGAATCAAAATACTATAGTGGCAAACTTATTCCTGGTGGGAATGATCATTGGGAGCTTGCGCTTGGCAAGAATGACAAAAAAAAAGGATCTCTTGCCTCCCGCAAATGGTCCCATGACGCTTCCACAGAGGTTACTGTAAGGTATAACGGTGAAAAGCGTACTGGGGATGCTGACTTTTTTAAGTATTTAGCCTCTAATGTAAAAGTTGCAGGTAGATATCATCAAGAAGAGTCGCAAAAACAATATGGAGATGTACCGGGCGTTGATTTTGATGGGACCGATTTTTCATATGCAGACTTAAGAAATACCAATTTTGGTCGTCGTACTGTTAAACTCAATAGCATTACCTCTTACCCTATTTTATATAAGATTAATTTGTGGTGGAAACGGCCCGGTTGGAATAACTGGTACACATGGGAAAGGAAGTCACATTTCCCCTTCAATTGTTCAGACAGTGGTGCAATACCAGCTTTTGGTCACCACAAATTCCTAGTTCAAAACAGGCTTAGTTCTGGTAAGGCCCATACCTTATGGACAAGTGGTAATGGTAGGGAAGGATGGTTTAATGCTAACTGGCCGGATGGGGGAGGTGGTAGTAGAAAGGTTCCTCAAAAATATAACCTATCAACCTACAGAGGCTGCATGTATTCAGCTAATTATGAGTGGCTATCTGCTTCTACGTTTAATAACATTAGATCCGGTGGTGTCCGTACTAATCGCCATACAAAGCTTCCGCATGGTTGGATTGAATCTGGTGGCTTTTTATTAGGGCCTACTGCTGATCTTAGCAATAGAGATATAAGCGGGATAAGCATCAAACGTGCTGCTCTCAAAAATGCAGATTTAGATGGCATTAAATCAGAAAACTTATTAGGTACTCCAAGCTCTTTGCCACCACTCTGGAATAAGTTTAATTTCGATGATTCAAACCGTGGGTTGTTAATTGGTCCAAAAGTAAATCTCCAAAATACTGATTTAGGTAGATTAGACTTGTCTAGCCTTAGCGACGAACATTTATATCGTATTAAATCAGGAGGTACCAAAGGTCAACCTAAACTTCCCGATAATTGGAAAAAACGATCTGGATTCTTGTTTGGCCCTTATGCTAATTTTAATGGTAGCAATTTAGAGGGTATAAATCTGAATGGCTTAAATTTGACTGATGCAGATCTGCGCAATAGTGATTTATCTGAAGTTAGAAGCGGCAATATCATAGGTCTCCCTATTCTGCCTGATAACTACGATATTATTCAAGGGTACATATTTGGTCCACATGTAGACCTTCGTGGTGCTGACTTAAGTGGGATTAATGTGCGGCAATTTGATAATCCAATGCTTAATCTTCATGGTGCTGAATTTGATAAAGAAACAGTTACCGATGGTTTGAGAACTGGAAATATCATTGGAGATCCTGTCATTCCAAATGGTTGGGGTGTATTAAATAAGCATTTAATCGCTCCGGGCGTAGACCTGGTTGGTGCGGATCTTTCTGACAGTACCTTTACTGGTCTTAATCTTTATTCTGTTGATTTACGCGATTCCGACCTCGATGGCGTGAAATCGGGTGGAGTTTACATTGGCCAAAAAGCTTTCAACACTTACGTACCCTTAAATTCTATTCAACAGCTTCCTTCATTAAAGAAAAATTTGCCCCCCCTCCCATCTGAAACGAATGAG
>JAYYCN010000229.1:0-7270 GCA_036161795.1 Bacteroidota bacterium | reverse complement strand
GGGTGTCATCTTCTTCCCTAGTGCTGACCCTAATTTCACCTACGTTTACATGACCTTACCAGAAGGTACAAGTGCGAAACATACCGATAGCATTGTTCAAATTGCTGAAAAGAAAGTGTTCAAGATTCTAAATAAAAAGGAAAATCAAGCATTGGTAGAAAGTGTTATTTCTAATGTTGCAGTTGGCGCTACGGATCCCAATGACGCTGATAGATCGACAAAAAGCAATAAAGGAAAAATTACCGTAGCATTTGTGGAGTTTTCCAAGCGACAAGGAGGAAGTACTCGCCGAGTTCTTGAAGAGATACGAGATGGCCTACAAGGTTTTGCAGGTGTTGAATTGACGGTTGAACAAGAAAGGAATGGTCCTCCCGTAGGTAAAGCCATTAATATTGAAATTCGCGGGGATGATTTTGATGAATTAGTCTCTGCTGGTAAAGGACTTAAAACATTCCTAGATGCAAAAAGCATTGCGGGAGTCGAAGAATTAAAGAGTGACTTTATCAGCTCGAAACCAGAGTTGATTCTAAATGTAGATCGCGAACGAGCAAATCGATTCGGAATAAGCACATCACAGATTGGTATGGCTTTAAGAAACTCCATTTATGGAGCTGAAGCATCTAAATTCAAAGATGAAAACGATGATTACCCCATTATGGTAAGATTGGATAAATCAACCGTCAACAACGTGAATGAATTACTAAACATGCGTATCACGTTTAGGGATATGATTGCAGGAGGAATGCTTCGTCAAATTCCGTTATCATCGGTAGCATCTGTTGATTATAACAATACATACGGAGGTATTAACCGATTAAACCAGAAACGCGTGATCACATTGGCATCTAATGTGTTACCTGGTTTTGCACCAAATGAGGTGGTTACTTCCGTTCAAAATCAAATAAATCAATACGGTAAAGTCGATGGCATCGAGATAAAAATGACAGGCGAACAGGAAGAACAAGCAGAAACAGCTTCTTTCTTAGGAGTAGCTATGCTTGCTGCTATAGCCTTGATTATTGTAATCCTCGTATCTCAATTCAATTCGATTACCAAACCCATTATCATCCTGAGTGAGATATTCTTCTCGTTGATCGGTGTGCTTGTGGGGTTTGCAATATTCGATATGGATTTTTCAGTGATCATGACGGGCGTCGGCATCGTCGCATTAGTAGGTATTGTGGTAAGAAACGGTATTTTAATTGTAGAGTTTACGGATTTACTAAGGAGACAAGGAATGCCATTAAAACAAGCGATAATCGAAGCGGGTAAAACACGTATGACACCCGTTCTTCTCACTGCTGCGAGTACAATCTTAGGTCTGATACCTCTTGCTGTAGGACTGAATATGGATTTTGTAACCTTATTTACAGAATTCAATCCACATATCTTCTTTGGTGGAGACAGTGTTGCTTTCTGGGGTCCATTGTCTTGGACTATGATTTATGGACTAGGTTTTGCAACCATTCTTACTTTGTTCATTGTGCCAAATCTGTATTATCTCAACGAAAAGATAAAAGCCAGAATTTACAAGATCTTCGGTGTTCACTACGATCCCGATAAAGAGTTAAGACCCACTAAAAATAATAATTAGCCAAAACAATAGACATATAACGGAGCCCTTGCAGAGATCCTGCTAGGGCTTTTTTGTACAATTATATTTTATAAAAAGAAAAACCTAGAATAATTAATCAATCCAATCATATGTAAACATCTATCCCATATAATTAACTATCGATACTAATCCTTTAATTAGTGCATCCTCATGTATTTTGGGCATCTATACTGGTTATTTGAAATACGTACGTCTCCAATGATAAACCATCCTACCAATAAATGGAATAGAGCATAAAAAAGGGACCCATATGGTCCCTTTTAATATCATCTGAATAAAAATTATCTCAACGTGAATGTGTTTGTCTGTCGAAGCAAACCGCGCGTCCAAAGCTCCGTGGTGTATTTACCTTTTTTCAGTTTACCGTCTAAACTGCCTCGACCGCGAGGTGGGAACTTCCACTTCACCTTCTGATGTGCTCCGTCAAAAGTAATCGATTCTTTAAGAGTAAATACCTGGCTTTTATCTCTGAGTCGTTTATTATTCTTTGAAAGAACTCCTCCATCAGGATCTATTAAACGAATAGTGACTTCTTCCTCGACTATCTCTGTTACCAAAGGATTGTTTTCTATATCGAAGGTTATTAAAAACTCCGTTACTTTTTTTGACTTATTCACTAATTTCTTTTTCTTATTATACGAAGACGTGATAAGTGCTCCAAATTGAGGTATTGCACCACGCTGAATTCGATCCTTTAAGTCTGTATTTTCCACTGCTAGAGCTTCTCTTTCATTTACGGCTACTTCCCTAGCGACAATGGCTGAATCACGTTCGATGATTAAGGTGTCAATTTGAGCGGTAAGATCCTTAATTTTAATTTTCGCATCTTTGAGTTGTTTCCGAATTCCGCCTAGATTTACATTTGAATTATTACGGCCAACTATGATATCTCCGCCTTCACCTGTGGTTACTTGGATTAACTGACGACGTAATCTGTTGATTTCGCGATAAGCCGCAACCACTCTCGGGTTGTTTGGTCCTTCTAATTCAATTACTTTTTCCACCAACATGGCATTCTCATTTTGGAGTGTGCTTACTACCAAATTCAAAGAATCTTCCATTTTCAAAAGTTCATTTTGAAGAGAATCTCTCAAAGCAACCAATTCTAGCTCTTTTTCAGCTAGCGAATCTTGATTGTCATAATACAGATAAGTGTTTGTTCCTGCTGATAAAATTAACAATATCAACAAGATAATGATGGCACCTGTTCTTTTCATGTTTCTAAAGCTTCACAATAATACGCAAATAAACGCTACTTATCCACATTCGGGATAAGGTGATTCAATTCATCTAAACCCTTTCCTGTGGCTATAAGTCGATGATCTTCATCAAAATAATAGTATTGTGGAAGGGTTTGTATTTTAAGTTTTTCTGCAATCCGAGATGAACAAAAACCCTGAGTAACATCTAAATCAAACCGACGGTTATATCCTCCAACATAGCGGCCGCTACCACCAAAATTCAGGAAAACCCAATGTATATCTTTGTGTATTCTACTTAGTCGATGCACCAAGGCACTGTCGTTCATAAATCGCTCATTATCGGCTGACCAGACGATAAATACTTGCGCTTTACCGCCATTTTTTCTTGATGATTTTTTTGAAGATCTACCCTTATTAACCTGGCAATACCTAAAACTTGGAACCTTCGTACCGTTTATCAGCGTATTCTTTGAGCATCTCTCATCACTACGAACAAATTCAAACTTAGGAAATGATGATTTACGCAATTCAAATTGAAAACCTAACCATGATAATTGTCTATTGCTCTCAAAAGGAGTTGTTTCTTTTGTATCAGCAAAGTTCTTATTGAATGATGAAATCACCCATTTATCAATCTTCTCATCTGTAAAACGGCCATTCTGATTAACATCCATCAATCCAACCATCAATGAATCATTACGAAATTTTACAACATCGTAGACTATGTTGAAACGAGTTTCTTTGAGTGAAAAGCGTGTTCCAATAAATTCTCGCGGTCCTTTTAATTCTTTGATAGATTGATCATTCATAAAAGTAAAGCGATGGAATTTAGCTGCTGGAAACCGCTCCAATTTCAACCCTGAACCTATACTGTCTCTATAATCGAAGTAGATTATATTTGACTTTCCCTTGTAGAGAGTATCGGGCTTTTCATTGGTGAAATCAAAATCGTGATTTCGATCGAACCATACACGTGATTCATTGTAATTCCACCAATATTTACCGTTTTCCAATAAAAACAATAACCGATTGGGCTCAAACTCATTACTCTCATGCACTTGAAAAACATATCCGTAATAATAGTTGTGCTTGTTAGAATCTGGAAGTATTACTTGGTGCGTTTCAGCTACATCGTTGAAGTCTGCACCTACAACATCCATATAGGAATGAACGATTCCATCCGTTTTGAACAAAGGAATAAAACCCATTGATTTCTCATTGGAAAGATCCCCAGCGAAGAATCGAAGATTGAATTTTATCGTATCGGAGTTGTCGAAATGAGCAACGGGAGAGATTTGTGAAATTAGTCCGTTTACAATCGAAAATAAGAAGGTAATAAAGAGTTGTTTTATGTATCCATTTTGCATTATCGACAAAAACGAATAAACATAACTAAAATAGCAAACAAGAACATAAAAATAGAAATCTTATTGATGCCATGCATGACCTTCAAGTTTAGGTTTGGCTCGGCTCCAGAAGACTTTCTAAACATAAGATAATCAAGAATTTTCCTCCAAATCATATAGCCAAAGGTACGTTAATTATCTTCCTTTTTGACTTCCAACCTGATAGGTAGTTTCACCTGCTCATCAAGCAAAGCAATATCTAACACTTGATACATATTACTTACAAAATGAAAATTCATTCCTTGAATATACTCTGGGTTGATATCCATAATGTCTTTTTCGTTTTGTTGACAAAGTATTATTTCTTTGATTCCGGCTCTTTTGGCAGCAAGTATCTTCTCCTTTATTCCTCCCACTGGCAATACTTTACCCCTCAGTGTTATTTCTCCTGTCATTGCAAGTTCTTTCTTAACTTTTCGCTGAGTAAATAAAGAAGCTAAGGCGGTCAGAATTGCTATACCAGCAGATGGGCCGTCTTTAGGAATGGCACCGGCAGGAAAATGTACGTGTGCATTCCAATGATCAAAAACTTGGTAGTCCAAATCCAAATAATCCGCATGCGACTTAAGAAACGAATGCGCCAATGAAACACTCTCTTTCATTACCTCACCCAATTGGCCTGTCACTTTCAATTGCCCTTTCCCACGAGAGATAGAACTTTCAACATACAATAAACTTCCTCCGCTAGGACTCCAAGCTAAACCAGCAACAACGCCTGCCGTTCTATTGTCTTCGTAATGATCAGGTTCCAGTTTTTCTGGCCCCAGGACTTGCTCAACTTCCATTACTCCGACGGTCTTTTTATATGTTTCTTTGGACGCCTCACTTTTTGCAGAAGCTCGTGCGAGAGAAGCGATTTTCTTGTCTAATCCCCTTACCCCACTTTCACGTGTATATTGTTCGATAATCAATTGTAAAGCTGAGTCGGATACCTTAAATTGAGAAGACTTTAATCCATGCGCTTTTCTTTGTTTTGGGATCAAATACTTCTTGGCAATTTCTCTTTTTTCCTGCAGAGAATATCCATGAATATCAATAATCTCCATCCTATCAAGCAACGCAGGTTGAATCGTATCCAAGCTGTTTGCAGTAGCTATAAAAAGCACTTTACTCAAGTCATAGTCGCGCTCCAAATAATTATCATAAAAAGTAGCATTCTGTTCGGGGTCTAATACCTCTAAAAGTGCAGAACTTGGATCTCCCCTAAAATCTCTACCTAGCTTGTCTATTTCATCCAACACAAAAACAGGATTTGATGAAGAAACTTTCTTTAAACTCTGGATAATCCTTCCGGGCATTGCACCAATGTAGGTTTTACGATGTCCTCTTATTTCGGACTCATCGTGTAAACCACCTAAACTCATTCTTACATATTTTCGTCCAAGTGCCTTCGCAATACTTTTTCCCAAAGATGTCTTACCCACACCAGGAGGCCCATGCAAACAGATAATCGGGGACTTAAGATCTCCTTTTAACTTTAAAACGGCTAAATATTCTAATATCCGTGTTTTTACCTTTTCTAACCCGTAATGGTCATCATCTAACACTTCTTCTGCATGTTCTAAATCGAAATTATCTTGGGTGTATGTTTCCCAAGGCAGATCTAAAAACAATTGTACATAATTCAATCCCACCGAATAATCAGGAGAAGCTGGATTGATACGACCTAAACGGTCTAGTTCCTTATTGAAATGCTCATGTACATCTTTGCTCCATGCCTTTTCATTTCCCTTTTCTCTAAGATTTTCAATCTCTTTATCAGGAGTATCACCACCGAGTTCCTCTTGTATGGCTCTCATTTGTTGATGAAGAAAATACTCACGCTGTTGCTTATCTATGTCTGTACGAACCTTATTCTGAATCTGGTCCTTGAGTTCCAACATTTGAAGCTCCTTCGTTACATGTTCAAGAACGGTTTGAGCTCTGCTTTTGGGATCTAAGTTTTCTAGTATTAACTGTTTTTCCTCATCACCAACATTCAAGTTGCTCGCTACAAAGTGTATGAGAAAAACCGATGAGTCAATATTTCTAATGGCAATGGATGCCTCCGATGGAATATTGGGAGATAGATTAATAATATTGTTGGAGATATCCTTGATAGAGTCAATGATGGCTTTATACTCCTTATCTTCTTTGAAGGCTTTATCTGGCTGAGCGGTTATTTTAGCCTTTAGATAAGGATCCTCACTCGTAAACTCTCCTATTTCAATTCTCCTTTTACCCTGAATAATAACTGTTGTTGTACCATCAGGCATTCTCATTAATTTTATGATCTTAGCCAACACACCCGTTTTGTGTAAATCATCAGATGATGGATCTTCCACATCCTGGTGTTTTTGAGATACAACGGCAATCGTTCTATCTCCATTATTGGCATCCTTTACCAATCTTATACTCTTATCCCTACCAACAGTGATTGGAAAAATCACCCCCGGAAATAAAACGGTATTCTTAATGGTGAGCACCGGTAATTCATCCGGTATTTCCATTTTATTACTCTCGTCTTCTTCTTGTTTAGAGAACAACGGCAAAAACTCTGGGGTTCCGTCCATTTGATCGTCCTCATTCATGAAATGCGCAAAAGGCTCTTTGCTATCAAACATTATACTTCTTTCATCAATGGCTATGCCAAAACCTACACAATTTACAAAAGTACTGAATATGGCGGGCTGATGATTCTTTTAATAGTAGTTTTCGCAAATTAACCGACAAATTGACATCATTAAGCCCTTGCTGTCAGACGATACTTGTATAATTCAGGGATTTATCAGAATTTGCGGAAATAAAATAGAGAATTATGAAACTAAAATGGTTATTTATGGCGGCAGCATTACCTGCCATGGCATTGGTCTCCTCTTGTGGAGATGGAGAAGATGATTTACCGAAACCCACTATTTCCCTTAAAGACGATGGTTTATCCATTACTGGAAATGCAGAGGTGATCGGTGGAAAGGAAATCAGTTTTAATATCTCCGCTACAGCTGGTTCCGAATCTTTAAATTCTTTTATAATTGTCGCTGAGTGGGGTGATAACATGGAAACTGTAT
>JAYYCN010000228.1:0-22108 GCA_036161795.1 Bacteroidota bacterium | reverse complement strand
GATTTAGCGCTAACTGATTTAACCTTGGCGGATTCTATTCATTGTGCCGGAATATTAGAGATTCAAAGGCCCAAACGGTTGTTTCAAACCCGATCAAAAGATGAAGAGGTCTATCTCTTTCGATGTTTATCCCAAAACTCAATGAATTACGAAATATGGGATTCTGAAAAGACTATCCAAACGACAGATTTAACCTTCGACCGAATTCATAATGAGTGGTGTGCCGTTTCTTTAGTAGGCCCTTCTCGCAGAGAAACAACAGGTTATCAATATGTAAGAGCTAGTTTAAATAATGAGCAGATTGACAATGTGAGTATGGAATTTACAACCATGCAAGCGCGTATTTTAGACGGTCAAATGAAAGCTAAGAAGCGCAGAAATCCGCGTAATTATGTTCTTCGACGCGTCATTCCTACACAAGGTCGAGGTATGGTTGCATTACTGGAGCGATACGTGGAGTTAAAGCAGTTGGAAACATTCTACATCAATGGGATTCCACAAAACGCCACAAAAGTGCTTTACAACTACAACGAAATAGGCGCAATTTTTCTGAATAAGGATGGACTCATTGATACGGTTCTAATAATAAACAAAGAACAAACGGCAGCTCCAGGAACATCTTATTTATTGGGTTATGGTTCATTTGTCTGCGAAAACGGCATACATCTGGTGTATAACAATGATATTTCTAAAAATAATGAAGTGTTAGATGTACTAATTAGACCGGATTACGAGATTGACAAACACACCCTTGTTAGCAGCGATAATTTTTATAATGTGGTGGTTCCTTTTGATGGTTTGGAAACGAGTTATTGCTCTTTCACATTACCTTTGGTGCGTGATAAACAATGGCTTTGGATGCAAGTATTGAACGGTGATTAAGTTTCTCTACTATAATAAAGTCACACAGTTTTTTGTGTTCACGCTTTGGGTTTTATTACTAAGGCTGACGGCTTTTTTGGTTTTGGGGGACATTGGTAGTCTTCTCCAAAAGGGAGTTTTAGCGGAGGTTTTGATTTTACTTCAGAGCATACCTTGGTTGTCGTTTTTATTGTAAACCCTATTCTTCCTGATACAATCTTTTTTGTTTTTAAGGATTTGTGATGAGTACAACGTAATCGAAAGGCCAGGCTTAAGTATATTCTTTTTTCTAGGGCTGTATTCAACCCTTTTCCCCTTAAATTTAGGCGTAGGATTTGTTCAAATCGGAACAACTTTCATTTTATTGAGTTGGTTGTTTTTCTATCGCTTCATCAAAGAGGGATATAGCAAGCCATTTTTATTCTTGTCGGCTTTCTTTTTGGGTATTTCCGGGTTATGTATTCCTGATTTTTATTGGTCTATCATTTTTTTATTGATGGTTATACCCGTCTTTAAAACTATTTCAGCGGCAGATGTTCTGGTGATTGTGTTTGCGATAATTATGCCGTATTACTTACTGTCTTCGTTGGGATATTTGCTGTCAACGAATATGAATTTTTTAACGTTATTGGGTATTTGGAGAGAATCGGTATCCTTCAACAGAGGATTTGAGTGGACCGAACATGTTGGGGATGTCATATTATTGGCATACTTATTACTGGTTTCATTTTTTGGAGTAATCAAAGTGCTTAGTTCTTATTATCGCTTTAACGTGGAAACCAGACGCAGTAGTTTAGCTATGTCACTTATTTCTGCATTCATCTTTCTGATTTGTGTTTTTCAATATGATGAATACGATTCTTATTTTCATTTGTTAGGATTTCCAATTTCCTTATATACCGCCACCTTTTTTAAAATCGAGACTCCGAGTAGATTAATCATGTTCCTATTCTGGATTTACATCCTTATTTTGATGGCTTATCCATATCGTGAAATCCTGTATTAAAAGGAAGCAGGTATAATCGTTGGTCTATAACTTGGTCAATTACTGGTATTAAGTCCAGTAAGCGTTGTTCTTGTTGTTTCGTCCAAGAATTGCTTAAAATTCTTGTGCTTTTGAATACTTGATTTAGTCCATACAAAATACTTAAATCAATAGGGTATTTTGCCAAGAAACGACTTTCAATAAACCGATCAAAACGAATCATAAAAGTTTCAGGATCTTGATGGCTAATACGGTCTAAAAAAGCGGGTAGATCTTTCTTTGCATGGTCCAGCATATGGTAAAAGTGTTCTAATTGGTTCAGATTTTTCATTACTAACAGGCGATCAAGCCACATTTCAATTATGATATGTATTCCAAACCAAAACCGAGGTATTTGGGTGTCTATGAATACATTTCGAACGGGATTGCGTAATTCTTGGTATACTTCTTCAAAGAAAGCGCTATTGTGAAAATCTTGATCTCTAATCAAGTGTTGCAGGCAACCCCTTTCGATATCTAGTTTTTCTTTAGGTTTTGAAACAAGGGTTTTGTTGTATTGGTTGGGAGTGAAGTTTCTAAGTAAATCGGGAGCGATCAGGCCAAAGTTATAAGCAGGAGAACTTGGATCTTGATCAAAGAAAAAATGACTGAAGAAATTCACATATCAAAGGTACAATCAAGAATATATACGCTTAAAAAACAAAGAGAGGTGTTTTTGAGTTAGTCCAATGTGCAACATTTAAGGTTAATAATAAATGTGCTTGTTCTAACCGGTGTTCTGTTAGTTAACGAAGCATGTTCACAAAAGATTCCAAGTAATAATCTAATCATGAATAATAAGGATACAAACCAATACCTAGTTCAAAAAACGGAAGCAGAATGGAAAGAGCAACTTACAGATGTAGAGTTTCACGTATTGAGAAATAAGGGAACAGAGAGACCTTACACCAGTGAATTCGAACACTTTTGGGAGCCTGGAGTGTACGTTTGTAAGGGGTGTGGAGCGGAATTATTTGAAGCAAAAACAAAGTTTGATGCAGGTTGTGGATGGCCAAGTTTTTACAAATCAATCAACCCAGAGGCAATAAAAGAAATATTGGATAAGAGTCATGGTATGGTGAGAACCGAGGTGGTTTGTGCTAAATGTGGCGGACATTTAGGTCACGTATTTAATGATGGACTTGATCAGCCAACAGGTCTTAGATATTGCATAAACGGAGTTTCGCTAGGATTTAAGAAAAAAGAGGACTGATGTTCTTCCCTTAATCCTCGATTTTGTATCTTGCTGCTTATAGATATGAGCGGTAAAAAACTATTTCTACTTGATGGGATGGCCTTGATTTACAGGGCCTTTTTCGCGTTTAGTAAGAATCCAAGAATTACGAGTAAAGGATTGAATGCGAGTGCCATGTTCGGTTTTACGAACACCTTGTTGGATATTATCAAGAAGCAAGAACCCACGCATTTAGCTGTAGTTTTTGATACAGACAAACCTACTCAAAGGCACATCGAATACGAGGCTTATAAAGCACAAAGAGAGGCGATGCCCGAAGACTTGAGGAAAAGCATCCCATACATTCAACAAATTTTAGAAGGTTTTAATATTCCTTTACTCACATTAGACGGCTATGAGGCAGATGATATCATAGGAACATTGGCATGGCAAGCAAAGGACATGGATGTTTACATGATGACTCCTGATAAAGACTTTGGACAGCTAGTGCGGGAACGTGTTTTTATGTACAAGCCAGGTCGTATGGGAAATCCCGATGAAATTTTAGGTGTACAAGAAATTCTAAACAAGTGGGAAATCGAACGCGTGGATCAAGTTATCGATATCCTTGGTTTGTGGGGCGATTCGGTAGATAACATTCCTGGGATTCCTGGCGTCGGTGAAAAGACGGCCAAAAAACTCATCCAACAATACGACACCATTGAAGGGGTGATTGCCCATACCCATGAATTAAAGGGTAAAATGAAGGAGAAGTTTGAAGAGTTTGCGGAACAAGGTTTACTGAGTAAGAAATTGGCAACTATCGATACTCAAGTGCCAATTAATATCGAGGTAGAGTCATTGGTAAGAAAAGAGCCGAACGAGGAGAAATTAAAAGAGGTATTTGTTGAGTTAGAATTTAGAACCATGGTCAAGCGCTTGTTCGGAACCGATGTTTCAGCTGCGCCTGCCGTTTCCTCAACAGGACAAAAGGATTTATTTGGTTCAGCAGAAGAAATCAAAGAAGAGGAATCTTTAAAAACCATCTCAGATATCGAATGCGATTACAAGGTTTTAAATACTAAGTTAGAGGTGGAGGAAGCACTAAAAGAGGCCTTGCAATTCCAACAAATTTGTTTCGACACCGAAACCACAGACCTAGATGTTTTTAGTGCGGAATTGGTAGGTATTTCTTTGTCATGGAGAGCACATCAAGGCGTGTATTTACCCATAGATTCAGATCAAGAAAAAGCCACGGAGCAAGTTTCCTGGTTAAAAGGATTTTGGGAGTCTGATTGCTTAAAGATTGCTCAAAACTTAAAGTATGATGTGGCCATAATTGAGCGTTACAATCAAAGCATTAATGGGCCGTTTTTTGATACCATGTTAGCGCATTATTTAGTTGAACCTGATCAGCGCCACAACATGACGATACTGAGCGAGAAATACCTAAAGTACACTCCAATTAGTATAGAATCCCTCATTGGTAAAAAAGGAAAGAATCAAGGCTCTATGCGAGATGTTCCTATTGAAAAAGTAGTAGAGTATGCCATTGAAGATACGGACGTTACATTTCAGCTTTATCATATTTTAAATAAAGAGTTGGAACAAAAGAAGCTGCTAAATGTGTTTAAGGATATAGAAATCCCTCTGGTTCATGTCCTACATCGAATGGAGAACGAGGGCGTTAATCTAGACGTGACTTTTTTAAAAGCATATAGCAAACACCTACTTGAGCAGTCCTTAGAATTACAGAACGCTATTTTTAGTGAGGCGGGATTTGAGTTTAACATCTCCAGTCCTCAGCAAGTAGGAAGGGTATTATTTGAGGAGTTAAAGCTCAGTGAAAAGCCTAAAAAGACTAAAACAGGCCAATACCAAACGGATGAGGAAACGTTAAATTCGCTTAAGGGGAAGCACCCAATTGTTGAACATATTTTGGGTTTTAGGGCGCTGCAGAAGTTAAAAAGTACATATGTGGATGCCTTACCTGAAATAGTGAAGCCTCATTCGAACAGGGTGCATACAAGCTTTAATCAAGCGGTTGCCGCCACCGGAAGGTTAAGTTCCCAAAACCCAAATCTTCAAAACATTCCGATTAGAACAGATTTAGGCCGTGAAATCAGAAAAGCTTTCATTCCTCATAATGAGGACAGCGTATTGTTGAGTGCTGACTATTCCCAAATTGAATTAAGAATCATCGCCCATATTTCTAAAGATGAAGGAATGATGCAAGCGTTTAAAGAAGGAATTGATATTCATACAGCTACTGCTGCAAAGGTGTGGGGAGTTCCTATTGAGGAAGTCGAAAAAGACATGCGTAGAAAGGCCAAAACAGTAAATTTTGGAATCATTTATGGTATCTCAGCCTTCGGACTGAGTCAACGCGTTCAAATCCCAAGGTTTGAAGCCAAGGAGATCATTGATAATTATTTTGAACAGTTTCCAGGCATTAAGACGTATATGGAGAATACCATAAATTTTGCGAGGGGAAACGGGTATGTTGAAACCATTACGGGTAGACGAAGAAATATACGCGATATCAATAGCCGTAACGCTACCGTTAGGGGATTTGCAGAACGAAATGCAATTAACGCCCCCATTCAAGGAAGTGCTGCGGACATGATAAAAATAGCCATGATTAAAGTTGATGAATGGCTACAGAAAAGCAGTTTGAATACAACCATGCTTCTTCAAGTACATGACGAATTGGTATTCAATGTACCAACAAAGGAGCTTGAAGAGGTTAAAAGTAATGTGACTAGGATCATGGAAGAAGCGATGAAACTCGATGTCCCAATCTTAGTAGAAGCAGGAACGGGAAAGAACTGGTTAGAGGCGCATTAATTCCAGAATTTCCAGCTGAATCCAAATCTGAATCTAAATGGTTGAATTGGATAGGTGAGGGATGATTCATAACGATAATTCATGCGTGGAATCAACCACCACTCGTTGAGATGCTCAAATTTCAGGAAGAAGTCCACTGTTTGGATTCTTCCGCTTAAATAAACGTCAAATAAGGGATAATTGCCCAATAATGCTCGGTCATTATGAAGAATGAACTGTCCCATTTCTGGTCTGTACTCCCAATTAGCGTATGACGAAGTGTAAGATAAATCTATTCCCAAACGATAACTAAGTGCTTTTCGGAAAGCATCGTTTTGATAGCTAAGTCCGAGTCTAGGGTAAAGAATCGGGATTCCTAAGTTGGTCACTTCAGAAGCATTGTTCTTATGAAAAGCTAGGGAAGACACGAACATCCAATGTTGCCCTTTAAGTCGAGCATTCACATTTCCTTCTACAAAACGGAAATTACCAATTATGCTCGGCGTTGCTTGTTGAATTAATCCAATTTCACCGTTGCGATTTCCAACAGATAGTAAACTTGACAGCTTTAAACGTCCATTTTTGTATTGGATCGAAGCATTCAATTGATTACAGATGATGGTATGCCCTTCACTTAGATTTCCTTTAAAATCATAGAAATTGGATAGGAAATAATTTTGAAAAATAGTAGGGCTGTTCTTTTGATGATTTAGACCAATTTGCAAATCGAATGAATCAGAAAGTTTGTTTTTTGAGGTAAATGTTATCTTTTCATTCTTATCCAAATAACCACCAAAGTAACGTGAGTAATGGATTTGAGTCCAACCTGCTATTGTATTGAACAAAATGAGATTGGCATTCACGCCTGTGGAGCGAAAGGTCAAATCACGCTGAATTTGTGTGTCATTTTGGTAACGAAATCCTCCATATTGGAAATCGAGACCTAAACCAAGATGAAATTTATTTGTATTGTTTTCAATTCCAAACTCTTGAGATCCATATTTAAAAGAAATACTATCGCGTGTTTCTGTGGTATCAAAAAGTATGGGTAGGGTGTAAAAATTACGATTCATCGCTTCGTCAGAATAGGTACGGCGGTCATTGTGGAAGTTCCAAATGTGGTACGCCGACCAAGATTTTTGTGTATCTAGAAAATAGCGATGTTTCAGCTGATGGTGGGTTTTGGATGTAAAGCTACTTGCTTCGCTTAGGTTTGGATAATAAAAACCAAAGGTTCGTTGTTGAAATGCGGTGATATCCGAATCAAGGGGCCCGTAAAATAAACTATCCGTTTGTAAGCCCCCATTTTCGACCCTTCGGTTGCGATTCCAGCTTAGGATTAATTGTTGTTCGTAACGCTCATTTTCAGTGATAAATCGGCTACCTATACCCAAATTTCTACCCAAATTATCTTGGTTGGCACCGACATACATATCTTCATTTAAGACAGACCGGTAATCAATGCTTACATTCCAAGTTGGAGAGAAATTTTGAGAGTGCAATGCCTCTAATCCAACATAACCTCCTGCACCCTGTGAGTAATCAAATTGAGTAAAGGCCTGTTCAACCTTACGAAACAAAAAGTTATAGGGATTGATGGATGCTATATCGTTGAGAAGTATCCCCGAACTCAGACCGAACACATTTTTTTTGGAGCTCAGTTTTATCAATGGACCTCCGTATAGCCCAAGATTTAAAAGCGGCTGAACGGATCGATTTTCGGGTGAATATCGGTGATTTAGTAATAACTGAGAATCTTCTTGTATGAGGGTATCCAATCCATGCCAAAGTAAGTTGGCCTTTTGCATGAAGGGTATGATAGCTGGCTTATCCGAATGATTAGAAAAGGTGCTATCCGCAGATGTTGTATCACTCGTAACTCCATTGGGATTAGTGGAAAAAGCACTAGGCATTTGACCCGGATTTATTTGAGACAATGCGCCTTTAAAAGCAATTGACAGTACAAGTGAGAGCAACAGCCGATATACGTTTTCCTTCCTCAAAGTCACAAAAATGCGTTAAAAAAACGATAGAATGGGTTCTTTTCCCTTCGTTACATAAAGAATTTAGGCTGTCATTCGATTAAATTTGATATGTGTCAAATGCGTTTCTCATCTTCAGTATTTTATTGTGGTCATCTACCAAGTTTTTGGTTGGTAGTGGTATTGCGCTAGCAACACTTAATCCATTGGAGGGGGCGATCACAACTACGATTGGCGGTGTAGCTGGTGTAGTTGTTTGGGTGTTTTTTGGGCATGGATTGAAATCGCTATGGTTAAAAGCAATAGGTGCGAAAAAGCCGGCAACGGTGTTTTCCAAGAGAAATAGGTATTTGGTGAAGTTGAAAAACAAAGGCGGACTGTGGTTGATTGCGCTGTTAACTCCCGGAATATTGAGCATTCCAGTGGGGTGTTTAGTCTCAATAGCAATGGAACAAGATCGATTCAAAGTAATCAGCATTCAAACCGTTGGAATCGTGATTTGGAGTTTGATGATTTTTGGTGGTAAACAGGTCTTTATTCTTCTGACGTGAAGAGGATAAAAGAGCTCATAAAAAATTTGTAATTTCCCAAAGCAATGAAAAGTATTTGGAAAGGCTTCGTTGGAGTTCTTTTGGTTGTGATTTTAACCTTGGAATCTTGCAATCGAGAACCCGTACGTTGGGATGTTGAAAATGCATTTCCATTGTTTCACAGTTCCTTCTCTTTGGGAGATATCGATAATAAATATTTACGCTATGGTGCAAGTGATACAGGTTATTGGCTTGAGTATGAGAATAATATTTACACCTATCGAATTGCTGACTTACAGGCTTCTGATACAGGAATAAATGAATCGTTTAATCTCAGAAAGCTGCGTTTGAATGATCAGATTATTGAAAATAAGGTAACCTTGGGCCAGATAAATCCATTATTTAATGCCTTAAATGGACAAACACTTGTGATTCCAGCACAGGATCAAAGTGATTTAGAGCCAACAGATGTAGATGCCAGCGCATTTTTTGAAACTGCCACTCTAGATACGGGGTATTTAGATATTTCCATTTCTAATGAGTTACCCGTGAATATTTCACTCATCATTTTTGAACTTAGGAATGCGGAAGATAACTCGTTGGTAGCACTAGACTCATTCACGAATATTGCGGCAGATGGAGGGAAGTCATCCAGAACCATTGATTTGGCTGGTAAAACAGTCACCAAGAGTCTGAAAGGGGTTATCAAGCGAATGATAACAGAAGCCAGCTCAGGTCCGGTTTTGATTGATGCTTCCAATGGGATAACCTTAACATTAGGTGTTTGGAATTTACGTCCAAACTATGCAGTGGCTGCTTTCCCAACCCAGGATGTCATAGATCAAGACGAAGGGCTTACTTTGGATATGAATGGCGCTGAGATAAAGTATTTTAAAGTCCGAAGCGGTAGGTTGAAAATCAAAGTAATTAGCACAATTCAGGAGGATATGAGTATGGTACTTGCCTTGCCAGGTGCGTCTAAAGGAGGTTCCAGTTTCTATCAAGAATTGTCTTTACCGGGGCCTGCTGGCAATGGAGTTGCCGAAAAAATACAGATCTATGATCTTTCAGGTTATTTATTGGATTTTAGAGGGAAGGACCCTGAATTAACCGATACGGTAAATACGTTCCATCAAATTCTGCGGGTAACCTTAGATAGTAGTGGTCGAAAGCTTGCCGTGGGCTTACAAGATAGTGTTGTTCTAGAATACCGACTCGAGGGTTTAAAACCTGAATATGCGATAGGTTATTTGGGCAATTCATTGGATAGAACAGGAGTTGATACCACAAGCTTTGAATTATTTAAAGGGGTAAATGGAGATCTTCAGTTTAGGGATCTGAAGGTAGATTTTGTTGTTAGAAATAGCATCGGTACCGATGGCAGATTCAAGTTATTTCAGCTTGATGGATACAATGAATTTGACGGGAAACAAGTAGCATTAGATGCTGACCCTCTTAAGAATGAAATTTTTATAACCAAACCAGATTTTGTTCGAGACGCTTTCACAGACACGCGTTTAAGTCTAGACGTCAACAATTCCAATGTCAAATCCTTTTTTGAAGCCCTTCCGCAACGCTTAATTTATGATTTGGAAACCGAGGTATCTCCCAATGGTAATATCAACAACTATACTGATTTTGTTTTTGACAACTCAAAAATGGAGGTATTTATGAAGATAGATTTGCCGATTTCATTTGCCTTTGGTGGTTTGGTATTTAGGGATACACAAGCAGTGGATTTTTCAAAGGTTGGAAATGTAGAGAGAATTAAAAGCGCAACGCTCATGTTAGATTTAGCCAATTATTTCCCATTGGACCTTGATTTAGAATTTCAGATGTTTGATGCCGAATTTAATTCATTGGGCTATTTAGATACCAAACCGACGGATGGAGTAAAATCTGCTCTTACAGATGATAAGGGATACACCATAGAGCCAACCAAGACCCACCTAAGTATTACGCTACCCCGTGAAAAAGTAGGAGCATTGGTAAAAACAAAATATTTGGGAATAAATCTTAAAGCTAGAGGTTCAGGAAGTATGCAAAAAGTATACTCCAATACAAAGTTAGATATGCAATCTAAGATTAGGTTTGAGTACGAGGTAAGAAATAACTAATGCTGAATAGAATTAAAATCACATTATTATTGGTCGCAGTATTGGGTTTGTTGCAAGCTAAGGGCACTGTGTTGCCCGATAGCGGGATTTTGACACCTGAGACAACCACCATAACCGAAGTTAAACGAATACGGCAAATAGGGGGATTCTGGGCAATGACAGGTTCCAATGCAGTCCCATTAAATTTTGCATCTCGTTTTGCAACGGGTGGCTATATATCACCAAGTAATATTGAAAAATATGAAGGGCTTTTGTCTGACCAAAACCGATTAGGCTTATTTACAGATTATCGCACAGCAATTTATCCCATACCTGAGTTGATCGACAACGATAAGATCAACGCAATCAAACAAATAGAAGTTGGAGTTCAAAATCTTGCTGGAGCAACATTTACCAAAGATGCTTTTGGTTTGATATTTAGAGGGAATGCACCTTTTGTAGGGACTTTAAAGGAGGCGGGTGAGAATAGTTTATATCAATTATCACAAAGATATCTTCGGTTTAGTTTCGAACCTAAAAGTTGGTCGGAAGGAAAGTTCGCTAAGCGAATTGGAGTACAGTTTTCTCAAGCATTGAATTTTTACAGAGGTTATACCAAAGGCCTTTCAGTTAATACCGATTCCAATATTGATTCGGTATTAATTTCCGGTTCATACTATTCTCAAGGAACAGGATATCAGTTTGGTGGTACAGGCTGGGGATTGCAGTTAAATGCTGAATTTTATTATAAGATAGGTAATTCTAAATATGCATATTTGAGCGTCGAGAACCTTGGTTTTATTTCCCTCAATAATGTCAGTACCATTTCAAGAGGATTCCAATGGGATAATACCAACCTAAGTCCAATAGGAGACGTGCCTATATCTGATGTCAATATTCAATCGGTAGGTTTATCGGGTGCCGAACTCAAGGTGAGTAATTGGTTTGATCGTCAGAGAGACTCTATTGAATCAAAGTTGGGAATGATGGAAGTGAGTCAAAGAGGTAATATTTGGACTCCATTTCACATCAATATTGGATTTTCATCAAGGAAATTTGACGGAAAGGAAAAAGGCTATCTCATTCGTTTACAATACATAAACGCACCTGGATTTTTACCTAGAATTTCGGGCTCTTATGTTTGGAATCCGATAAGGAATTTAGTATTAAAACCGGGTATTTCGTTTGGAGGGTTTGATGTTTTTGACATCAATACAACCTTTAGTTTGCCTACTTTTCGCTTGGGTGGCGGTTCTGTTTTCGTGGATGGATTTATCAATGGAATTGAGTCCTTCATTGTTCCGAATGAATATCACGGTGGTGGAATAGGCCTCCAAATTTCCTATCCCTTTAGTAGCTAGGGTTAGTAATTAAATACCTGTTTATTAAGTTGGTAAATCCGGATATCTCCTGTGGTGAACACGGGTTCGTCTTGAATTAGATTGTGAATGTAGTGGCCTTTAGGATAACTGAAGTATTCATTGATAATGATAAATGGCTTGGCTAGGGTTTTATCGTCTAATTTGCTTTGGATGATTCCAATACTTAAAATTTCCTCAAAATCAGGTGCTAAGCGTATGCCCTGTCTTCCTAGGTAATAAAGCATGGTATTCGGACTAGGGTCAAATGCCACAATGATTTCTCCAGATCCGAATTCTCGCTTAATATATGCACGAGTAGGTTCCATATCCCATATGTTATTTAGCACATTTTGGCAGTAATAATTGCCATCTGTATAGGTGCTCCTAACCTGGTTTTTGGTATGGCTATAATTGATGACCGGCGCAGCATATAATCCAATTACGCATATGATGCCAATAAGCCCTTTGAATATAATTGTTTGGCTCAGTTGGGTCTGATACACATAGAGATAAGCAAAGAATAGAAAGGGTAATGCCTGAATAAAATAATAATCGTGGTATCGGTATTGTTTATTGAACAATATGAAAATGGAAGCAAACCCCAAAAAAAGTAATATACTTAATGCGCCGATTAAACTGATTTGTTTGATGTTTCGTTGAAGGCTATATAACCAAACTAGAAGAAGCAAGATGATGAAATTTCTAGGATAAATGCTGTCAATCCAAGTATTTAAGGCGTAACGGGTATTCTCGAAAAAGTCAGATATAGAACTAGGCGGATTTATCTGCTGTAAGAAATGCTGATTGTAACTAATATCGGTTAGGAACTTTGAATAGGTATACCAGCCAATAACTGGTATTAAGCCGACGGTCCAACTCAGCAATAGTGCCTCAGGGCTTTTGATAAATTCGAAAGGCAGTTTTTTTCTAATCACCCATAAAATAATAATTGCAATACCGGGGATGAGATATGTAATTTTTAACAGGGCGGCCAACATTGAAAATAGCCCAAATCCCCAAGCTGATTTTTTGGGTTCAATTCCGTAATAGTATCTGAAAAAATAATGCCAAGCCATTAAACTGAATGACAAAGCTGGCACCTCAGGTAGAAAATTATTGCTGTAGAACACAAGAATCGGGGAGGAAATCCAAGCGATTTGTATCAACGCTCGATGTAGTGGTTTGGTGATAAAGTATGAACCAATCTGCCAAACTGCCCATTGTCCAAGTAAGAAAATAAGTGCCTCAATTACCCGATATATCAAGTGGTTATATCCGATAAGTTGATAAATCATCGCAGAGGCATAGGCAATAATGGGGAATTCCATGCCTGTAACGCCTTTCATATTTCGAGATTCCATCACGCGAGGCTCGAAGAAATTCATTGATTCTTGATAGTAATTGAGTCCGATACATGCCCTGTCCGTTTGTGCTCCTTGGTGCATGCCATAGGGACCGTAAGGCAGATACTGGTAAAGACCAAACAGTATAAACAAGCCAATAGCAATGGCCCAAAATAATAAGGCTTTGTTTTTACTCATCCTTACGGATATTGCTGTCGCGAATGATATAATGCGGCCGATTTTTAACGTTATCGTTCATTCTTCCGATATATTCACCTAGTATGCCAATTCCCAGTAATTGAATGCCTCCCAGAAAAAGAATACTGATCTGCATAGATGTCCAACCTCTTTCAGTATATCCAAAAAACTTCTGATATAAGCTGTAAATGATCAATAGAAAGGCAACCCCAGAAACAACAAATCCACTGATAGTTGCCATTTTCAATGGCCAAGTTGAAAAACTGCTAATACCATCTAATGCAAATCGCATCATTTTTCCAAAAGTGAATTTTGTTTCGCCCGACATTCGCTCCTCACGGTCATATTCTAGGTAGGTTTGATTGAACCCTATCCAAGCGATTTGACCTCTGATATATTTATGTTGTTCGGGCATTTTTACTAAAATGTCGCGAATCTTTCGGTGAATAATGCGAAAATCTCCAGTATCAACGGGGATTTCAACGCTGGTAATTTTTGCAAGAGTGCGATAGAATATTTTTGCCGTGAACTTTTTTAAGAAACTCTCGCCGTCTCTTTTTCTTCGTTTCGCATACACTACTTCATAGCCGCTTTTTGCCTTATCGTATAGATCTGGAATAATCTCTGGTGGATCTTGCCCATCACCGTCCATTACCAAAATATACTCACCTTTAGCGTTTTCTATTCCCGCAAAAATGGCTAATTGGTGGCCAAAATTTCTAGATAGATCAATGTACCTGAGACTTGAATTTTCCTGTGCTATTTTGAGTACCAATGGGAGGGTTTTATCTATACTTCCGTCATTGATAAAAACCACTTCATAATTGATTTGCATTTGTTGCAAACTTGTTTGAAGCCTGTTATGGAGTTTTTCCACGTTATTCTCCTCATTGTACAAGGGAACAACCACCGATAGGTGAATGGTTTTATCCGACACGAAACAAAGGTATTTATTTTTGTAATAAGTAAATTTGTACAATGAAAACTTCAACACAAAAATTTTCAGCCCTAGCAAGTGTCTTGGTATTTATGGCTTCTTTTATGTTTGTTCAATGCGATATGAATGGAGTCAAAGACGTTGAGGTTTCAACCGAAGATTTTTTAGAAACCATCGCCCAAGATAAACTTACGATGATAGACTTTTACACCACCTGGTGTGGACCTTGTAAGCAAATGGACCCCCATGTGAAGAAGGTAAAAGAAGAGCATCAAGAATTCAATATCTTACAGGTGGATGCAGAAGCGCAGATAAGCATTGCGGGGAGGTATAATATCCGAGCATATCCAACGGTAATGCTATTCAAGAAAGGAGAAGTTGTTTTTCGCTCTGAAGGAGCGTTGAATGAAGAGCAGATATTAAGTTTGCTTAATCAGTATAAGTAAGTTGTTGTTATTAACTTATGGAAAAGTAGGCGCTACTAATATGGTGGCCTATCACTCTTTATTTAAATTTGATTTATGAGTTTCTTTCCATCAGATTGGGATGATGAGGATTTCGATGATTCATTTGATTCACTTCCGGGCGAGATAGACGCGCTTGCTAGTGATTTTGAATCGCGGAATCGAGAGAACTTCACAGCCCGTGAATTGATTCAATTGTATCGTTACTACACCACACAGTGGCCCAATGAACGAAGCCCATTTTTAATGGATAAATACACAAAAATGGTTATTGAAATGGGGATACAGTCTTTTCCTTATATACCTATTTTTACTCTTCATATGGTTGAACATTTACTTCGTGACGGGAAATATCGAAAATCGCACAAGTATCTTGACGAAGCTGAGGAGTATATTCCATTAGAGCCGTCGTTGGCCATGATGAGGTCGATTGTTCATTCGCATGAAGGTGCTCGAAAATTAGCATTTGATAAGCTAAAGGATACCCTAGAAATGATTGGAGATGATGAAGCACTTCTTGAAGATTTCTTGGAAATGACCCTTCATTTTGAGCAATTTGAACTCGTTGACCCTATTGCTAAAAAAACCGTTCAATGCAAAGGGGATGTTATACCCATTTTGGAGAGATACTTGCATCGTTCCGACGAGCCACATTTAGTTCAAATGTTGATTCCAGCTATCGAGGCCCAGATAGATACAGAGCCATACATGGCCCATGCATGGTATTGCCTAGGTCTTGCGAATCATTCTATAGAAAAATATCAGAAGTCAGTAGAAGCCTTTGATTATGCCGTTACGATAAATGAAAACTTCGCTGATGCTTGGTTAGGAATGATCGAATCTCTTTATGAGTTATCAGATTTTCAACGGGTTAAAGACGAGTACATCGCATTAAAACAAAGATTCCCTAAAAAGTCACTGGAATCGGCTCAAGGGCTATATGCATGGAGTTTGCATGAGTTGGGAGAGTCCGAGTCCTCTCGTGAACAATACAAGCAAATCATTCGATCGCACCCTACAGACGGAGAAAGTTGGTATAGTTTAGGGTTGACCTATCATCACAATGGTCAACATCAATTGGCTCTTCCCTATTTAGAAAAGGCATATAAGATTGATTCCCTAGAAGTAGACTATGGAGTGGTTTTGGCTAGTGCATATTTTGGTTGTCACATGACTGAAAAATGGACAGAGCTCTATACTGAATTATCTGAGCAGTTTCCATTTGAATCTGAGGTATGGTTGGATTGGGGAATTGCCTTACACGAAACAGGAGACTCGCCTGAAGCTCTTCAAATAACAGAGAAGGGTTTAGAAAACAACCCGCACAGTATTCAACTGCTGTATCGATTAGCGACATTATTTTATTTAACTGGTAGCAAGGATATGGGGTTGATGATTTTAGAAAAGGCGTTAGAAATAGATTCGTCTGAGTACCAAGGAATTTTTACTTTTGCCCCCGAATTAAAGAACTCTGTGAAGATTATTACGCTTATTAGCAAATTTACACAGGGTAAAAACTCAAATGAATAACGAACTTTTTGCTTTAAAAAACCTTCCAGATCGCAGCCAAAAACCGAGGAACTCTGGATTGACTATGGTAATGGATAAGGGCTTGTCTGTTAGAGAAACAAGTGATTTTTTAGATAATTCTTCCGATTTTGTCGATATCGTGAAATTAGGCTTCGGAACCAGTTTTGTTACCAAAAAGTTGGATGAAAAGCTTCGATTATATCGCGAGGCAAATATTCCTGTCTACCTTGGAGGTACGTTATTTGAAGCTTACATTGTTCGTGATCAATTTGATGATTATCGACGATTACTTGAGAAAACCAAAATAACGCATGTGGAGGTTTCTGATGGATCATTGGAACTGCCGCATTTGGAGAAATGTCAATACATACAGGAATTGTCTAAAGATTATCATGTTCTCAGTGAAGTAGGCTCTAAGGATGCTGAAAAAATCATTCCGCCTTATGAATGGATTGAGCAAATGGAACGTGAGCTGGAAGCAGGCGCTTGGAAAGTTATTGGTGAAGCTAGAGAATCCGGTACAGTAGGTATTTTTAGAAATTCAGGAGAGGTGCGTTCGGGGTTGGTAGCTGAGATTATTCGTAAAATTCCAATTGAAAAGGTTATCTGGGAAGCTCCACAAAAATCCCAACAGGTTTGGTTCTTGAGTTTATACGGTAGCAATGTGAATCTTGGAAATATTGCCCCACATGAGGTATTGCCCCTGGAAACCCTTCGTTTGGGACTTCGCGGGGATAGCTTCGACTTTTTCTTGTGAATTAAGCTTTCTTTTCTTGGCAAAGCTCCCAAAGAACACCCCCAGTACTTTTCGGATGTAAAAAGGCGATTTCTTTGTTATCAGCACCATCTTTTGGTTGTTGATGAATCAGCTCGATGCCCGCATAATTTAAGTGTTCAAGCTCATCATTGATTGAATCTGACTCAAAGGCAAGATGGTGTATGCCTTCACCCTTTTTGTCTATGAATTTTGCGATTGGACTGTCCGGTGTGGTAGCAGCCAATAATTCTATTTTTATCTCTCCAATTTGAAAGAAAGATGTGATTACTCCCTCAGATGCAACTTCTTCACGCTTGTAGGAAGAGGTGTTTAAGAGCTTTTCAAAAAGCACTTCAGATTTTCCCAAATCTTTCACCGCAATTCCAATATGTTCTAATTTTTTTGGCATAATTCTTCAAAAAACAAAGTTTCAACTACAAATTAAGGTTAATCGCAATCTATTGTGGCTTAGTATTGTTAATTTTGTTGTTTAGAAAATGTCTAAATAGCACAACACCAGAATATGCAATTACCAGTATACCTCGATAACAACTCTACCACCAAGTGTGATCCAAGAGTTTTTGAAGCGATGACCCCATATTTCTTGGAGGATTATGGAAACGCTGCAAGTAGAAGCCATGCCTATGGCTGGAAGACGGAAGAGGGAGTGGATTATGCCCGCGAACAAATCGCGAAGATCATCGGAGCAAATTCAAAAGAAATTATCTTCACAAGTGGCGCTACCGAGAGTAATAACCTTGCTTTAAAAGGTGTGTATGAAATGTATGCAGCTAAAGGAAATCATTTCATCACGGTTTCAACTGAACACAAAGCAATATTAGATGCGTGTAAACATTTAGAAAAATTAGGGGCTGAAGTAACCTATTTGCCGGTGGCAGAGGATGGTTTGATTACTATTGAACAAATTCAAGAGGCATTTAAATCAAATACCGTTTTGGTTTCTGTGATGTATGCTAATAATGAATTAGGGGTAATTCAACCTATACGTGAGATTGGAGCGCTTTGTAAAGAGAAAGGGATTTTATTTCACACGGATGCTACTCAGGCCGTAGGTAAAATACCATTGAGTGTTATCGATGATAACATCGATTTATTGAGTTTTACGGCTCATAAAATGTACGGACCGAAGGGCGTTGGCGCATTATATGTTCGTCGTAAAAATCCAAGGGTAAAAGTTACTGCACAAATCGACGGCGGTGGTCACGAGCGCGGAATGAGGAGCGGAACATTGAACGTTCCGGGTATTGTTGGATTTGGGAAGGCATGTGAAATTGCAATGTCTGAAATGGATACGGATGCCGCGAGGTTGAGCAAAATGCGCGATAAACTAGAAAACGCCCTCTTACAACTAGAAGAAGCGTATGTTAACGGAACAAAAGAACACCGTTTACCTCATACCACTAATATTTCATTCAAATATGTGGAGGGAGAAGGCCTAATGATGGGTATCAAAGATGTGGCAGTCTCTTCAGGTTCAGCTTGTACATCTGCTTCATTGGAGCCCAGTTACGTCTTAAAGAATCTTGGTTTAGATGACGAACTAGCTCATAGTAGTATTCGTTTCGGATTGGGTCGATTCACTACAGATGAAGAGATTGATTTCACCGTCAAGTGCGTTACCGAAGCAGTCAATAAACTTAGAGATATGAGCCCATTATGGGAGATGTTTAAAGAAGGAATTGATCTCAAATCCATTGAGTGGACCGAGCATTAATCCCATCGATAAATTTTGTAATTTAGAAAGAGTTTAAATAATTTTACCATAATTATGGCATATTCAGATAAAGTAATTGATCATTATACCAATCCGCGTAACATCGGAACATTAGATAAAAGTAGTGAAAGCGTAGGTACAGGATTAGTCGGTGCTCCAGAGTGTGGAGACGTAATGCGATTACAAATTCAAGTGAGTGACGAAGGTGTAATTGAAGATGCTAAGTTTAAAACCTTTGGTTGTGGGTCAGCCATTGCTTCTTCTTCACTGGCTACAGAATGGCTCAAGGGTAAGTCTGTCGACGAAGCACTTGAAATAGACAACATGGAGATTGTTGAAGAATTGGCTTTACCACCTGTTAAAATACATTGTTCGGTTTTAGCTGAGGATGCAATTAAGGCTGCCATCAACGATTATCGTGTGAAAAAAGGACTTGAGCCTTTAGAAGCAGAGAAATCTATTCATTAATCCAATATGATACAGGATCCGAACGCCATAACCATCACCAATAAAGCACGTCAAAAGGTGTACGATCTCATGAGTGAGGCCGGAATATCACCGAACCATTATTTTGTACGTGTGGGTGTTAAGGGTGGTGGCTGTTCGGGTCTTTCTTATGAGCTCGATTTTGATGATGAGTCACAAAATGGAGATATGGAGTTTGGCGATGACTCATTAAAAATCGTTTGTGATATGAAAAGCTTCCTTTATTTATGTGGTACGGAATTAGATTTTTCGGACGGCTTAAATGGAAAAGGATTCAATTTCGTAAATCCGAATGCAGCCCGCACCTGTGGCTGTGGTGAAAGTTTCGCAGTTTAATATTACCATGCAAACATTCGAACTCAAAGCCGAGTTCATTCCCTTAAATCAGCTCCTTAAGGCATTAGGTTGGGCAGAAACCGGTGGACATGCGCACGATTTAATTGACTCAGGATACGTTTCAGTTGACGGGAATATAGAAACTCAACGCCGAAAAAAAATTCGCACAGGCATGTTGGTTAACTGCGAAGACCAAGAGGTTAAAATAGTAACTGTTGAAGATTAAATTACAACATTCACAATTCGGTTAGGAACCACTATTACTTTTTTCGGTGCCTTACCTTCGGTCCATTTAAGTACCACTTCATTTGCCAATACTTCCTTTTCTACATCTTCTTTGCTCATGTTTACAGGAAGCGTTAATTGTGTGCGCATTTTACCGTTAATACTTACGGGGTAAGTGAAAGCGTTCTCCTTCAAATATTCTTCGTTATAATCAGGCCATGTAGCGGTATGAATGCTTTCAGTATGTCCTAATTGCTCCCATAGTTCTTCGGTGATATGAGGGGCAAATGGAGCAAGTAATATCAATAAAGGCTCAAGTACTTCCCTCTTATGACATTTTAAACTGGTTAGATCATTTACGCACATCATAAATGCTGAAACCGAAGTATTGAAACTCATTTTAGGGATATCTTCAGTTATTTTTTTGATGGTTTTATGAATGATCTTCAGTTCCTCTTCAGTCGCTTTTTCATCGGTTACCGAGAAAGCTTCATTGCTGTAGAATAGACGCCAAAATTTACCAAGGAACCTTGATATACCTTCAATACCATTCGTATTCCATGGTTTGCTATCTTCTATGGGTCCTAAGAACATCTCATATAAACGTAGGGTATCCGCAACGTATTGTTCGCAAACATCATCCGGGTTAACCACATTTCCCCAGCGCTTACTCATTTTTTGACCATCCTCACCCATGATCATTCCTTGATTCACCAATTTCTGAAAAGGCTCATCCCAACTTAGATATCCCAAATCATAAAGGAACTTTGTCCAGAATCTACTGTATAAAAGGTGCCCTGTGGCGTGTTCGCTTCCACCAACATATAAATCTACGTTTTTCCAATACGAAAGAGCTTCTTTAGAAGCAAAGGCCTCTAAATTATTAGGATCGGTATATCGTAAGTAATACCAGCTACTTCCTGCCCAACCAGGCATGGTATCGGTTTCGCGCATACCTTCAGCCGAATTGATCCACTCTGAAACTGCAGCAAGAGGGCTCTCACCAGTACCTGTTGGTTTGTAACTTTCGACTTCCGGAAGTTCGACGGGTAGTTGTTTTACAAGCTCGGGTTGATCGTTTTTATATATGATTGGAAAGGGTTCACCCCAGTAACGTTGTCGGCCAAATCCTGCCTCGCGCAACTTATAATTAATCTTTTTGGTGCCTACTCCTAGGTTCTCTATTTCTTGAATGGCCTTTACTATAGCGTCTTTAACCTTCAGCCCATTTAGAAAACCTGATTCAAAACAAACGCCTTCTTTACTACTGAGTGCTTCGGTTAACGGTAGAGTAATTTCTTCATTTTCTGGTTTGATTACCGCTGTTATGGGTAGATCAAAGGTCTTTGCAAATTCAAAATCACGCTCGTCATGTGCAGGTACCGCCATAATCGCACCCGTCCCATAGCTTGCCAGTACATAGTCACTCGTCCATACGGGTATTTCTTCATTGGTGAATGGGTTTACGGCGTATGCACCGATGAAAACTCCTGTTTTTGAGGTATCGGCCATACGATCTATTTCGGAGCGATTTTTTGCCTTTTCCGCATAGGAAATCACAGAACCGCGCTGTTCCTCAGAACAACTCTCTTGTAATAACTCGTGTTCGGGAGCTATAACCATATACGTTGCACCGAATAATGTATCTGGACGTGTGGTGAAAACCCGAAGAGCGTGATCCGTTTGACTTACCTTAAAATCGATTTCCGCACCTTCACTTTTACCAATCCAGTTTCGTTGGATTTCTTTGATAGAATCACTCCAATCAATCGTATCAAGCCCTGATAAAAGACGGTCGGCATAAGCGGTAATACGTAAGCTCCATTGCTTCATCTTTTTGCGTACCACTGGGTAACCACCACGTTCACTTACCCCATTTACTACTTCCTCATTTGCGAGTACAGTTCCTAGCTCTGCACACCAGTTTACGGTCGTTTCATCAATAAAGGCTAACCGGTAGTGATTTAGGATTTCCATTTGCTTTTCAACACCGTAAACATTCCAATCATTTGATGTAAACCTCTCTGAGTAAGGGCTGTGTGCATTTATGTTCTGATTTCCTTCTGACTCAAAAAAGGCGATTAGGTTTTCAATTGGTTCGGCACAGGCTTTATTCTTGTTATACCAATGAGAAAAAAACAATGAAAATATCCATTGGGTCCATTTGTAATAATTAGGATCGCATGTTTTTACTTGTCGGTTCCAATCATAAGAGAATCCCATTTTATCTAATTGCTCACGGA
>JAYYCN010000227.1:0-5229 GCA_036161795.1 Bacteroidota bacterium | reverse complement strand
TGAAGGTGGCGCGCACACGATCAACACTTTTTTTAAGCTCGACCTAGTAGATGAGGTTCATCGTTTCAGAAGCAATTCTATGGAGTGGGGTGCTGGTTTACCTTCTCCTAAGATTCCAGATGGGTTTGAATTGATAGATACCATGGAGTTTGAGTTAGATGCCCTAGAAATCTTGAAAAAGAAATGAATACCACACAAATTACCGCCTTGATGTTCAGTTCGATACTGTCTGTATTGATTTTCTGGATTTTTAAAGAAATGGGTCGTCGCAAGGAAAAGGCACTCCCTGTAATTGTCATAAACTATGTGGTATGTATGGTACTAGGAAATATCGTATTAGGGGAAACACACCTTCTAAAGTCAGGCACCTTAACAAAAGAGGGAGTATGGCCCATTTTTTTCTTGGGATTCCTATTTATGGTCACGTTCCTATTCATGGCTGAATCAACCCGTGAATCTGGTGCCTCATTATCGGCTGTAGCTTCGAAAATGAGCATGGTAATCCCGGTGAGTAGTGCTTTGTTTTTCTTTGATGAAGAAATAAGCGCTGAACTTCTCATTGGAATATCGTTGGCACTTTTATCTGTTGGGCTTATTACCTATCAAAGTGAGAATAAAGGTGGTTTTTCATGGCTACTCATAGCCGTTTTCGTAGGAAGTGGAGGGGTTGATTTGAGCATGAATTTGATTAAACACCAGCATTATTCAGGTTGGTCTAATTTGCAGTTCACGACCTTGACATTTTTTGGTGCAACGGTTGCAGGATTACTGTACACACTTTGGAAATGGTTAAATCATGGTTTTGAAATTAAAATCCTGCCTAGTACCTTGTTTTTTGGCGTATTACTAGGAGGTATAAACTTGTTTTCCATCTATGCAATTTACCATGCATTGGATGTGTTTGAATCAAGTTCATCGGTCTTTTTCACGGTGAATAATGTATTGGTGGTGATGGGTTCCGTGACGGTCGGATTGGTGTATAAAGAAGGGTTTAATACCAGGAAAATCATCGGTTTGATTGCGGCTGTATTTGCTTTAATATTGTTGGGGTGAGTTCACTTTTTTCTGATACGTACAACGAAATACAAGCCGAAAAAGAATTTAATCTTCGTGAGAAAGGATCTAAGTTTTACGCATTCAGTTATCTCGTGCGAAATGAAGAAGAGGTAAAATCTAAGATTCAATACCTTAAAAGTAAGTACCCGGATGCTTCACATCATTGCTATGCATTTGTCCTTGGTCAAGGCCAAGAGGCACAAAGAGCAAATGACGATGGCGAGCCATCTAATAGTGCAGGAAAGCCCATACTTAGGGCCATGCTATCCTTGGACTTGACCAATGTACTGGTGGTTGTTGTACGATATTTTGGTGGCACCTTATTGGGTATTCCTGGATTAATTCAAGCCTATGGGGATGCCGCTAAAGGCGTATTGGTTTTATCTGGGAAATCGGAAAAAATTCAAGAGGATGAGTTTGATATTTCTGCAGATTTTGAACATGAGCAGTTCATTCACAGGCTTTTAAAGCCCTTTGAAAATAGAATTGTAGATAGGAGCTACACCAACAAGGTAAACTACCGCGTTGCTATTCGCCGTAATCAAACTGTACATTTTGAGAAAGAGGCGGCAGAGCAGTACCAGCTGGAAGTTCAAGCCGTTTAGTTTCGTTACTAAGGTTTGCTGCTAATTGCAACCGTACATATTTGATTTTTTTCCCTTCTTTAAGCCACATGCCTTCATAAAAAGTCTGAATATTCAATTCTGCTGGTAAGTGATCTAGTCCGTATATATCATTTATATTGGATTCTACGTTCAATCCATCGATAACCGCTTGTTCTAATGCAGTTTCATAGAATAGATCGCTGTCTGTTTTGATGTTTAGACGGCCATTCTCTTTGATAAATTGTCGGTATATGTTCAAAAATTTGCCGCTACATAGCCTTTTGTATCGTTTTTGAGGTTGTGGGTCAGGAAAAGTAATCCATGCCTCGTGTATTTCGTTGGTATCAAAATAAGCGGCTGCATTGTCGATTTGAATCCTTAGGAATCGTACATTATTCAAGCCTTGTTCCATGGCAATTTTGGCGCCCTTCCATAGGCGATTTCCTTTTATATCTACGCCAACGAAGTTGAGATGTGGGTGCAGTTTGGCCAAGCCGATGCTGTATTCTCCTTTACCGCAAGCAAATTCTACCACAATGGGATGATCGTTGCCAAAAATTTCATTCCAGCGCCCTTTGGTTTCATCATTATAATCAAAGGTGTTCTCAAATGAATCAAATTCGGCGAATTTTTCTAGTTTGTTTTTCCCTTTTCCCATCTTCCCACAAAAAAAGATGTTTTTTTGTAGTTGACCTATAAAATCCTATTTGCCTCTTAAACCAGAAATATTGATTCAGGCTTATGCTTCCGGAGCTTTCCCAATGGCGGATCCCGAAGAAGACAACCAAATCTATTGGCATACGCCGCAGATGAGAGGGGTTATTCCGTTGGATGATCGATTTAAAATCTCAAAGAATCTGATGCGTTTGTATAAAAAAGATAAATTCGATTTGTACATCAACAGGAATTTTCATCAGGTGATAGACTATTGCCGATCACTGAGAGAGAATGATACTTGGATATCTGATGAGATTTTAGATGCGTATAAACAACTTCATGAAGGGGGTTTTGCGCACAGTTTTGAAGTGTATGAAGAAGGGAAATTAGTAGGTGGGTTATATGGAGTAAGTATCGGTAAGGCTTTTTTTGGAGAAAGCATGTTTCACCTGGTCACCGATGCGAGTAAAATTGCCCTAGTATTTCTAGTTGAATTCTTGAGGGAACATGATTTCTTGTTATTAGATACTCAATATTTGAATCCCCATATCGCTCAATTTGGGGCTTACGAAATCACTCATCAGGAGTATGTTAAACTCCTCAGAAGAGCAATTGCGGCCTCCTAAGTTTTTATATTCATTTATTATTGAGAAATTTGGACTGTGTTTGCCGAAGTTGATATCAATAACATCAAGTTTACCGCCGATTTAACTTCGGGTCAATCCTTAGCCAATGGTTTTGGACCACAGGCCGAGAATCCGAATGCATTCTACATTCCGGAAGCCATCGTTGAACCGATTCGTGTTGGCGAATTTGTGGGTAGTGTGAAAGAAGGAGGTAGCGCAAATTGTGAGGTGGTTATTTATTGTGCGCATGGGAATGGGACTCACACCGAGTCTGTCGGACATCTTTCCAAAGAAAGAATTCACATTCCAGATATTCTCAAACGCACGCATTACACCGCTCAGATTATTACGGTAGATCTTCATGGTGAACCTGCGAGATTGACAATGGAATCACTTCAAAATATAGGTTGGAAGCCATGTGAAGCTATTATCATACGGTCTTTGCCAAATAGCAATGCCAAACGATCGATGCACTGGTCTGGTAACCAGCCTCCGTATATTGAACCGGATGCTATCGAATTCATCAAGGATAAAGGTTTTATTCATTTACTTACAGACTTTCCATCTGTGGATCCCGAGGAAGATGCCGGCGCACTTACTGCCCACAGAAAATGGTGGAACTTTCCTGAAAATCCGAGAGTTGAGTCGAGTATCACAGAAATGATTTTTGTTGATGATTCCATAAAAGACGGTCTTTACTTGCTCGAATTATGCATCCCCAAAATTCATTCGGATGCGGTGCCTTCCCAACCCATTGTTTACCCATTGAACCGCCGTTAAGGATGAATAGCGAAAAGATTTTATTCGCGCTAAATTTCTTGGCATCAAAATTTTACAGGAAAAAGCCAGATACGTGTGAAGCAATACAGATTGTTTGTGTAAAATGGGATGAAATAGGGGATATGGTGAATGCTTTACACGTATTTACCGCACTCAAAAAAGAATATCCCAAGGCCACCCTGACAGTATTATGTAAGCCATTTGTGGCTTCTCTACTTTTGAGTGTGTCTGAAATTGATTCTATTGTAACTTCTTTAGACCAACTTCCTAGAAAAGTGGAAATCTGGGTGGAGTTGAGGGGCACCTGGAAATCGCTTTTTCATTCATTGAAATGCAGTGTAAAGTTTCGTTGTGATAGAGGAACCATCCGGTTTGAACAAAGAGGGCATCAACCACATGAACAGGTTACAAATTGGAGAATTGTGGAGCCCATATTATCCTCAAAAGTACCGTTTCGTTCTGCTTTGAAAATTGGCAATGAAAGCCAAAATCGCGCCTCAGAGATTATTCATTCCATATCATTTAATTCCAATGAATATGTGTTGATACATCCATCAGCGCGAAGTGAATTAAGAAGATGGCCTGCTGACCGGTTTGGAAGGCTGGCCAAATACATTTACCAAGAGTTTCAACTTAGGGTATTGGTTATAGGTACCCAAGAGGAACAAAAAATATTGACTGAGGTAGTTGAACATTCAGAAAACACCGCAACTGCTTATATCAGTCGAGAGCCTTTAACAGTATTCGCCTCGATTATTCAACAATGCGTCATATTCGTGGGCAACGAAAGTGGCCCGTTACAAATTGCAGATGCCTTGGGTAAAAAGTCAATTTCATTATTTGGACCTGGAGTGAAGGATGTGTTCTATCCGCAAACGTTGGGATCTAAAATTTTTCATGAGATGCTTGAGTGTAACCCTTGTGATCAAGTACATTGTGTACATGCCCAAAATCCTTGTATCGCCCGTATTGAAGAGTTCTCAGTCATGAGTGCCGTTGATGAATTGTTGAAGTGATTTGTTTCAATTACCAACTAAATGACGCCACTTGTTTACAATTTCGTAGAATTGGAATGGTTATTGTTAATTTTGAGTTATGCAGAAGCCATTTGAATTAGTCGTTTTAGGTACGTCGTCAGCAACGCCAACCCGAGAGCGCAATCCGAGTGGTCAATATGTACGCCTGGATAAACATTTTTTTCTAATTGATTGTGGAGAAGGGACTCAGTCTCAAATCAATCATTACCAGCTGAAGTTATTGAAATTGAAGTATGTTATGATTTCTCATTTACATGGGGATCATTATTTCGGCTTGCCAGGTTTGATTACATCTATGGGATTATTTCAACGAACAGATCCATTAACGATCATTGGTCCAGCTGCATTGCAAGATATTCTTAAACCTATTTTGTCAGAGGGGAACGCACATTTGAATTTCGAAATCAATTTTATCCCTACGAATCCTGAGAAGCACGAAACGATTCTCGTAAACGATGATTTTGAAAT
>JAYYCN010000226.1:0-7045 GCA_036161795.1 Bacteroidota bacterium | reverse complement strand
ATTTCTTCTTTTTCGGGAGCAGGTAGAAACCGTTTTTGGATTGTTGAAACATGATTCCTGGATAACCATCAGCATATAATGGGATATTTGTATGTGAATCAATCCGAGAGTTTTCACCAAACATAATGCAATTTACATATGGCGATAAATCTTCATCTATATGGAATTCTGTTTCTACCAAGAATGATAGTTTAAATTGCACATAACCACTTTTGTGAATTACAAAAGTAAAAAACGGCTACACTATAATAGTATAACCGTTTTATCATTTTACTTGCTCCCCCAGCTGGACTCGAACCAGCGACCTATTGATTAACAGTCAACCGCTCTAACCAACTGAGCTATGGAGGAGTGTTAGTTGTATCCCGAACGGGACTGCAAATGTATGCGAACTCCGTTTTATTTTCAATACCTTTGAAAAAATTTTTTATTCCTTTCCATTAAATGAGTCTATTAGTTATAGGGTCTATGGCTTTCGATGCCATCGATACACCCTTCGGTTCAACAGGTAAGATCATAGGCGGCGCCGCATCATACATCAGCTTAGCAAGTTCTATGCTTACCAATGAGGTTGGCCTCGTGGCAGTAGTGGGAGAGGATTTCGATTTTAATTTTGTTGAAGACTTAAAGGCGAGAGGGGTAGATGTAGAAGGACTTCAAGTAAAAAAAGGAGAAAAATCATTCTTCTGGCACGGTAAATATCATATGGATATGAACAGCCGTGATACTATAACGACAGAATTGAATGTATTAGGAGATTTCGATCCCATCATCCCAAATAATTGGAAAAACCCGGATTATGTCATGCTCGGGAATCTGAGTCCTGAGGTTCAACTAAAAACCCTCGAGCGTATCGAGAAACGTCCAAAATTAGTGGTTATGGATACCATGAATTTTTGGATGGATACAGCCCTTGATACCCTACACCAAGTGATTGTAAAGGTTGATGTTTTAACCATTAATGACGAAGAGGCTCGTCAACTTTCGGGTGAATATAGCATAGTGAAAGCTGCACGCAAAATCCAAGCGATGGGACCGAAATATTTGATCATTAAAAAAGGTGAGCACGGAGCGTTGTTGTTCGGGGAAAATGACGATACTTTCTTCTGCCCTGCATTACCTTTAGAGGAAGTATTTGATCCAACAGGTGCGGGTGATACGTTCGCAGGAGGATTTATTGGTTACCTTGCTCAGCAGGATAGAACTGATTTTGAAGCAATAAAAAAAGCGGTCGTTTACGGCAGTGCGATGGCCAGTTACTGTGTTGAGAAATTTGGAACTGAGCGCCTTCAATCGTTGGATGAACCCCAACTAAACGAGCGATTGGATCAATTTCATCGTTTGATGAGACTTTAACCTTTATTTAACCCGAAATCGGAACACTTCCCGATCTTCAATCTTTCCGACTAGTTCATCATCTGTGGCTACTGGCCCAACTCCTTCTGGTGTTCCTGTGAAAACATAGTCACCAATCTTCAGGGTGAAGTACTCTGAAATATGGCTAATGAGTTGTGGGATTTTATGAATCATTTGCTGCGTATTTCCCTGTTGCACAATGGTTTTATTCTTAACCAAGCTAAAATCTAGGTTTTCTATATTATCAGGTACAGGAATGAATTTACTGATAGCAGCAGAGTGGTCAAATCCTTTAGCTTTTTCCCAAGGAAGTCCTTTTGATTTTAATTGCGATTGAAGGTCTCTTGCGGTAAAATCAATTCCTAATCCGATGGATTCTACGTAATCCATAGCAAACTCTTCTGGTATATGCCTTCCCAGTTTTTTGATTTTCAACACCAACTCAACCTCATAGTGAACTTCCTGAGTGAAGTCAGGGATGAAGAAGGGGGCGTTGTTTCTGAGTAAAGCAGAGTCGGGTTTGATGAAAATAACAGGCTCCGACGGCTTTTCGTTTTGAAGCTCCTCAATGTGTTTTTGGTAATTTCTACCTACGCAGATGATCTTCATGATACTCCGTATTAGCGCACCAATGTTTCGTCTCTTCCTGGACCCATAGATATTACTGAGATTTCACTTTCAACGTATTGTTCGATGAAATCGACATATTCTTTGAAGGTATTGTCCATGGCATCATATCCTTTTTCTAGAGATATTTCCTTGCTCCAGCCAGGGAAACTTTGGTATACAGGATTCACTGCCGTTGAACATAAGTTTGTAGGCATTTCTTGAGTGTTATCACCCTTGATTTCATATTCTGTGGCCACTTTGAGTTCTTTCATACCATTTAGAACATCGCCCTTCATCATAATCAGCTCATCAACTCCGTTTAACATAGCGGTGTATTTTAGACCAACCAAATCCAACCACCCTGTTCTGCGGGTTCTACCAGTTGTAGCTCCAAATTCATGACCTACCTCACGAAGGTAATCACCTGTGGTATCATCTAATTCAGTAGGAAATGGGCCTGAGCCAACACGTGTACAGTAGGCTTTAAAAATTCCGTAAACTTTTCGGATGTGTTTTGGCGCTACACCTAGTCCAGAACAAACACCACCTGAAAGCGTATTGCTAGACGTAACAAATGGGTAGGTACCAAATTCTACATCCAACAGACTCCCTTGTGCACCCTCGGCTAGAATCTTTTTCCCTTGTTTGATATATGAATGAATCAAATATTCACTGTTTACAAAGGTTAAGGTTTTGAACAATTCGAGTGATTCAAAAAACAAGGTTTCTTCTTTTTTGATATCAAAATCGGTGAACCCTAAAAAGGCAATCTGTTGCAAGTGTTGTTCTCGGATCTTCTCGTATCTTTTTTGGAAAACATCCTCTAAAACATCACCTACTCGAAGACCTGAACGCCCAATTTTATCTCGGTATGTAGGTCCAATACCACGTAGTGTGCTACCAATTTTATTTTTTCCTTTGGCTGCCTCAGAAGCCGCGTCTAAAATGCGATGAGTAGGTAAGATTAAATGTGCCTTTTTTGAAATCTGTAGTCGCTCTTTATAATCAGGACACTCATCTTTAATACGGTCAATTTCATCTCGTAATCGAATGGGGTCAATCACGACTCCGTTTCCGATTAAATTGATAATTCCTTTCCTAAAAATACCGGAAGGGATGGTGTTTAATACAAACTTTTTGCCTTCAAACTCTAATGAATGGCCAGCATTGGGCCCTCCCTGGAAACGGGCGACCATGTCGTATTTGGGGGTAAGATAATCCGCTATTTTACCTTTTCCTTCATCGCCCCATTGGAGGCCGAGAATAACATCAATCATTTAAACTTTTGGGTTAATATGTTCGTTACATTGTTGGCATTGGCCGTCTTTATCGATAACGGGGTCCCCATATAAATGCAACGAGTGATTATTTACATTGAATTTTAATAAACCGCCCATGGTGGAACTTATTTGTTGAACACGTGGATCGCAAAATTCCGTCACCTTTTTACAGTGGTTGCAAATCAAGTGATCGTGTTGTTTGTAACCGTAGGCTTGTTCGTAGTGGCTGGTGTTTTGACCGAATTGATGTTTCTTTACCAATCCCGCTTCAACTAAAAGATCCAAGGTATTATAAACAGTGGCTCTACTCACATGGTATTTGCGAGTTTTCATTTTAATGTAGAGTTGGTCTACATCGAAATGTTCCTTGTTTGAATAAATCTCATCCAAAATAGCATAGCGTTCTGGTGTTTTACGCTGCTTGTTAGCTTCGAGAAAACGTGTGAAAATCTCACGAACTTCTTCTTTGGCTTTTTCAACTTTGGGATTTTTTCTCATGTTCCAATCGAACGAAGCAACAAATTTAGAAACAAATTTCGTTCTGGATGAATTAGTTATGTACGATTCCTCAACAAAAAATTAGTTGTTCTCTTCTGGTTTTGGGATGCCTACACGAATGATTTTTGCGGTTGGGTAGTTCTGTTTCACACGATTCAGCATTTTTTGTGCATCGGCCTTTAAAATGTAAGTGCCAGCATAAGCTTTAAAGTTTGGTTCGTCGTATTCTAGAATGCATGTTGAAAAGCCCTTGTAACGGTAATTGAACGCTTTTTCAAAATCTGAAGCGGCTTTTCTACTCGAGAATAGGTTGATAAAAACACGGTATCCATTGAGCATGTAATCTTCTTGTGAGCGGAGATATTTTTGTTTTTCTTCCATGACACGAATACTTGGTTCTTCGAAGTATTGTGCAGAGCCTTGAGCGCTTACCGAACATAAGGTCATTATCCCAAAAAGAAATAGGAAGATTTTCTTCACCAAACAAATATCGTGATTTTTAACCTTTTACAGGGGTGCATCGTTATTTTTGCATAAAATGACGAAGAAAGCTGCATTAATCATATTAGACGGTTGGGGAATCGGAGACGGAACCTTAAGCGATGCCATTTCAAACGCACATACACCTTTCACCGATTCATTGTACAATCAATATCCTCATGCAGAGTTATTAACCGATGGAGAGAATGTAGGTTTACCTACCGGGCAGATGGGGAATTCTGAGGTAGGCCATATGAATATTGGTGCTGGTCGTGTAGTTTGGCAGATGTTAGCCAAAATAAATCGCATTATGGCCAATGGTGAGCTTCCCGATAATAAACAATGGCAGGAGTTGATTCATTACTGCGAGTCTAAACAAAAACCATTGCATTTGATGGGCTTGGTCTCCGATGGAGGTGTACATGCCCACGAAAATCATTTATGGGGTATGATAGAGAAATTAAAAGATTCCAATATAAAAGAAGTGTACATCCATGCTTTTCTGGATGGTAGAGATACCGATCCTCAAAGCGGATTGGGTCATATTGAGAAACTTTTGGGACGTTTACCCGATGATAGATTTATATTATCATCCGTGGTAGGTCGCTACTATGCCATGGATCGCGATCTACGCTGGGAAAGGGTAAAAAAGGCGTATGATGTACTCGTGAATGGAAATGGGGTTCAAAGCAATGATGTATTATCTAGTATTAAGAAATCCTACGAGGATGGCATAACCGATGAATTTATGGAGCCCATTAAAATCGGTGGTTCAAAATGGGGTAATATTCAAAATGAGGATGCCGTTCTGTGTTTCAATTTTCGCACAGATAGAGGTAGACAAATTACCCGAGTGTTGACGCAGGAAGCTTTTCCTGAAAATGAAATGCAACCACTCAAGCTACATTACAAAACGTTTACTGAATACGATGAAACGTTTAAAATAGAAGGCGTGTTATTCGAAAATGAAAATTTGACCATGACGCTTGGAGAGGTGTTGGAGGCTGCCGGTAAAACACAACTTCGAGCCGCAGAAACAGAGAAATATCCGCACGTAACGTTCTTTTTCTCCGGGGGAAGAGAGACAGAATTTAATGGTGAACATAGAATTATGGCCGCATCACCGAAGGTGGCAACGTATGATTTGCAACCAGAAATGAGTGCGGTTGAGTTGACCGAAAAGGCTGTGGATTTTATCCATAGTAACCAGCCTGATTTTATTTGTTTAAACTATGCAAACCCAGATATGGTAGGACATACCGGTGTATACGAAGCAATCACAAAAGCGGTAGAAACGGTAGATGTTCAGCTCAAGCGTATCAGCGAAGTACTAACTCAAAATGGGTATGAAATGCTCGTTATCGCAGATCATGGTAATGCAGATTTTGCATTGAATCCCGATGGATCACCTAATACGGCGCATTCTACAAATCCTGTTCCGGTTTGGTACATTACATCCGATTCCGATGCTAAAATTGAATCGGGAAAGTTGGCAGATGTGGCCCCATCTATTTTGAAAATTTTAGAGGTGCCACAACCCGATGAGATGACAGGTCAAAATTTGATTCATGCCTAGACTACTATTTTTACTCATACCAGTGCTCCTTTTCGCTTGCGGCGACATGGAAAAAGAAGTTGGAGAAAGAGGTTACTATGAAGAGTATTTCAGCCAAGAAATCGAACAGCTAACAGCAAATAACAAAGGGATTCTGAAACATACGACTGCCGAAGATGAATTAGAACAATGGTCTTGTGACACAATGACTCGCGATATGTGGGAATCTGAACTTCGTGGGTTTTTAAATGCGCCAGAAGTCCTAACCAATGATACAGCGAACTATATTATTTCGAATGATAGTTCTGGTATCTATCAGGTAGTGCGATACACGGCTAAAGATTCCATGGCATCTCTTTTGAAATGGGAAATCACCTTGGTGAATAGTGAGCTTGAAATGATCAACTGGGAAACCCAAACGCGCAGTGTATTGTTGGATAGAAACGTGGAAATGAACTATCAACCTCAAAAGGGCTACAGAATTCAAATCATAGAAGACCCCGTGTGGGGTGATCCCAAAATGACAGAAGTATTTGCCGAATTCACAATTTAAGACAATGAATGTATTGAATTTTATTAAAGGAGGATTACAAAAGGCAGTAAATGGCCAATCCATGGACAATTATAATCCAGCCAAGGGTGAGGTGTACTCACAAGTTCCAGATTCTGACCACCAAGATGTTGAGTTGGCATACGAGGCGGCCCAGGCGGCCTATCCCCATTGGAGCGTATTGCCTGCTGAAGAGAAATTTAAATTCCTCAATGCCATTGCGGAAGGTATAGATAAAAGACGTGATGAGTTTGCATTAGCCGAAAGCATAGACCAAGGGAAACCACTTTGGTTAGCAAAGAACGAAACGATACGTTCGGCTCAGAATTTCCGATTTTTTGCTACAGCTGCCATGCAATTCGCATCGGAAAGTCACGCTACAGAGGACAGGGCTATCAATTATACACTGAGACAACCTATAGGTGTGGTGGGTTGTATTTCACCTTGGAACTTGCCCCTGTATTTGTTCTCATGGAAAATAGCTCCTGCTCTCGCCGCTGGTAACACCGTTGTAGCAAAGCCGAGCGAATTCACACCAGCAACAGCTCACTTGTTGTCCGAGATTTGCCAAGAAGTTGGGCTGCCTAAAGGGGTTCTAAATATTGTGCATGGACTTGGTCCCAAAGTAGGTCAAGCCATGGTAGAGCATCCGAGAATAAAGGCCATTAGTTTTACAGGTGGAACCACCACAGGCAAGCATATTGCTGCCACGGCTGG
>JAYYCN010000225.1:0-2556 GCA_036161795.1 Bacteroidota bacterium | reverse complement strand
CTCCGCCGAGTATTCCTCTCCACCGAGTTATACACATCCCACTCTTCTTGGTCGCTTTGGAATACACCTTTTTTGATGACGATATCACCAGCCTTTCTTAATCCAGACATTTTCTGTGTACTAAATTCTACACTGGCACCGTCGCGGTAGTCGATTACATCAAGTTCGGAATTCAAACCAGTTACTTCACTACAGTTAATTACCGTGCTGTCAAAGGTTACACGAAAATGAAACCTTGGTAATGGATAATTTGGATCTGCCATATTATTTACGTTTTACGATTTATTTTAATTGATTAGACTTAAGATTCTTGTAATTTGTGCGAGAACTTCAACACGACGAATTCAGCTGGGCGAACTACGGCCATTCCGATTTCGACGTTCATTCTACCTTCCAGTATATCAACGCTTGACATGGTTGTACCCAACCCAATATTCACGAAGAATGCTTGATCTGCAGCGGCTCCAGCAAGAGCTCCAGCCTTCCATAAATTGGTTAAGTAATTCTCAATCATTGCCTTAACTCGGATCCAGGTAGAGGCATCATTTGGTTCAAACACAGCCCATCCTGTAGCGTTTCTTACGCTATCTTCAACCATGTTAAAGAAACGACGAACAGGAACATAGCGCCACTCATTGTCGTTACCAGAAAGCGTGCGAGCACCCCAAACCAATGTACCTTTACCAGTAAATGAGCGAATTGCATTGACACTTTTTCCACTGATCACATCGACATTTAGGTCCTCTTGTTGATTGTCGTCAATTTTCACGATTGGGCGTGATACTGCGCTTAGACTTACGTTCGCCGGAGCTTTCCATACACCTCTTTGGTTGTCTACCATGGCATAAACGCCTGCAATAGCACCGGAAGGAGTGATTTTGGATAATTCCTTGTAAATCTCATTTACGATGTTTTGCAACAATGGATTGTAATCGTAAGCTATCTTACCAAGATTTATTTTAATGGATTCAGCATCTTCTAAAATACTATCCATAATACTGCGTAGTTCGGCACCAAGACGGTAGGAATTTTCTTTAATTATCTTATTCTTGATATCATCACCTTCCGCATCAGCTATTGATGCCATGGCAATAGGCTCGCCTAGGTCTAGTGTTGCATACTGATCCGCAGCAAAACCACCTGAACCCATTGCAGCATCAAAGCTTGCATAATCTTTCAATAATGCCGCAAATTTCGAACTAGCATTCACTTTCACGCTCATTTCATTGGAAACAGCCGCACTATTGAAGAATGAAGTAGCGAAATCATACAAAGCTTTCATTTCATCACCCAAGTATTTGGCTGCACCCTCGTAATTGGGATCGTCTCCGTTCATATTATCCAGTAAATCAGTTAGGCCGGATTTGTAATCCTTTTCCTTCGAGAATTCTTGAACACGTGCGAAATCAGTCACTGACATATTCAAATTTTTCACTGAAATAGGGTGTGAACAAATCTCTTCTAGTCGCTTTTCATCATCACCAACCTTGATTTTGATGGTTTCATGATTGTATTTATGAGGTAAGGAATTGAAAACCCATGGATAATATGAGGCACCATACTTCAGATTATTTACTCCGACGCCATTTCTAAAATTGAGGATTACATCTTCCTCTTTTCTAGAAATATAACCATCGTATACATCTAAAACAGCGAAACGATTTTGCATTTCAGCGCATTGCATCAACATTTGTTGTTGGAGGCTGTAGCATTCATCCGATTTTGACAATAATACAGCATCTGGAGATGCCAAGATGGTAGGTTGATTTTCGCGTTTCACTGCGTCCATTCCTGATTGAAGCGATTCGAATTCAATGTCATCGTCATAGTTACCTACACTGACGATATAGCATTCACCACCACCGTTTGCGAAAAACAAACGAACGGAATCATACATGAAAAACTGTTTGTCGAGGGCAACTGATTCAACTTGCAGGGATGCATTCAATCCTACATTAATTTCTTGGGGGATGTACCCGCCACCAAAATAATCCACATAATCAAGCATCGATGTAATGTGAATAGCTTGGTTTTTTACACTTGCTCCGCTTTTAATAGCCTTTTGTGTGTAACCTACAAATGCAGGTACCGCTGTAGGCACTTGTCCAACGGAAGGTGGTAACGTAGAAATTTCTTCGACGTAGACACCGGGAGTTTTGTAATTTGCCATTTCTAAATACTAATTTATTTGATTAAACTTTGTTACTATTTTTTCTTCTTATTTTAAGAAGGCATTGAAACAAAGCTAAACCTTTAGTATTTGATTTCTCTTAATAAAATTTGTTCGTGTGGATAAGTAGGATGCGAGGTTAAATCCATCAAAGAAAATTTGGGCACCTTACATCTTAATCGTATAGTTCTATTTTCTTCAGAAACCCTTGCTGCATAACAATTTACGTCTTGAAGATTGGTAAGATATATTGGTTCTTCCGTCATTAAAAAAAGGTATTCTTCATTTTCCACAGGAATTTCGTTGAAGGCCACTTTTTCACTTTCATCCAAGACAATACTTGGCATATTTTCGTCTTTGTAATCAAATCTAATGGCGTAACAAAG
>JAYYCN010000224.1:0-11840 GCA_036161795.1 Bacteroidota bacterium | reverse complement strand
AGCAATTCCTGAACCCATTACACCGCAACCAACAATGATGATTTTCATGATTGCAAAGTTAACGGCCTTTCAGCCATTTTTGAGGATCTTGTTTTTCTTGACCTTGCCAAACTTGGAATTGTAAGATCGATTTGTCTTCTTCATCGGTCATAACAGAACCCAATCTTTGTCCGGTTTTAATTTTTTGTCCCTTCCTAACCTGAATGCTTTTCATTCGGGAATAAACGGTGAAAAAGTCACCATGATTCACAAGTACAGCATCTCCTTGACCGGGTATAGATAAAATGGCACTAACAGAACCATTGAAGACTGAGTAAACCGACTCACTTTTATTTGTGGTAATATCTACACCGTTATTTTGGAGTGTAATATTTTTAAATTCTGGATGTTTGTGAACACCAAAAGTTTGAGAAACAAAACCGCGTTTGACCGGCCAGGGTAATCCACCCTTATTTCTTTCAAAAGCGGAACTTAGTTTAACCGCTTCTGGTGTGCGATTTGAAGTTGACTTACCTTCTTTTTTTGCTCTTGCTCTTCTTGCTGCTTCTCTTTCACGACGGCGTCTTTCTGCCTCTATTTCACGTTTAATCGCTGCTTTAATGGCTGCGTTCAGCTTGGCCATTTGTCTTTGTTTTTGTTTGATTTGGCTATTTAACGAATTCTCTTTTTTAGAAAGCGTTTTGACCAATTTTGATTTTGATTGCTCGTCCTTCTCTAATTTTTGTCTTTCTCTTTCTTGGGAAAGAAGCAATGCGGACTTCTCTTTACGTATTCTGTTTAGTGCGTTTATAGCATTTTGAACCTTTATCTGTTGATCTTTAAGTTCAGCTATTTGGAAACGACGATAATCTGATACCTTTCGCAGGTATTTCCATCTTTTTAGAGCCTGTTTTATGTTCTTTGAAGAGAACACAAAAGCTATTTCTCTGCCTGTTTTTCTTGTTTTATAGGCTTTTTTAACCGTTTCATTGAGTTGTACTTTAACCTTGTTGAGCTCCTTCTGTAAAAGAATGAGTTGCTCGTGTTGACGCACGATTTCCTCCTCGGTAGCAATGATTTCTTTCTCAAGGCTAATGATGAGCTCCTTTCTTTGTTTGATGACCCGTTTTAAGGTGCTTAACTGATGTAAAGTAGCCTTCTTTTTATTTGTGGTAGATTTTAATATGCGTTGACTTTGAGCGAGTTCACGTTGAACGCGTTTACGTTTGCCCTCTAATGCTTTTCTAGATGTTTGTGCATCCAAAGGCATATGCAAGACCAATACAAGTAGGCCCACCAACCATTTTATTTTAAGCTTGTTACAGTATTTTAACACGTTTGTATCCTTCAGGAATACTGAAAGGGTACGAAGGTATAGTACTAAACGACACGTTTCTTAACTGCATTTCCAAGCGTATAGTATTTAGTTCATCTTTAACTTGAATGAACCATTTCGCCGCAATTGGGTATACTTTCCATTTGGTAAACGATTGATATTGAGCAATTAAAGACCGGTCTGGGTTCTTTTTTATAAAAGAGTTAAAAACAACCCCCGTATCGCTAATACTTGTGGAGTAGTCCTTAAACGGTTCAGATTTCCCCCAAAACGTGGAATCTTTTGATCTTGGTACCTTTACCAATTCATTGGTGAGGGTTTCGCCGGTAAACAATTTTTGAATAGAAGATACTTGCGCAGGTAATTGCATTCTTCTTTCTAGTTCTTCTAGTGAAAGCGCATAATATTCACCCTGCATGACATTTAGTATGTGGGCACTATCTTGATTGATAATTCCTCGCGCAATTTGAAGCCCAAACGCGGCTTTAATGCTAAACCAAATAATGGAATCGCGTTTCATCTTTAATCTAAGTGTTCCACTGTACTCATTTCCCCCAAATTGAATTCCGCATTGATAAGAACTACTGATGTATTGCCATTCATCACAGAGGCTGGGTTGCAGTTGTTCAACCTCTGGTTTGGGTTTCTTTAAAAGTCCGCAGGAACTAAATAAGAGGGTGAATATTAATGTGGGCGTGAGCGACTTCATTTCACGATTGGATTCGGGTTTATTCGTTTTTTTATGAATGGTTTCGATATTTTGGGGTCGTTCAGTAAACGATTGAATAACGCTTTAGATTGTGTGTTATCACCCGTAAATCGCAGTCCCTCTGCTTTTATTAGACCAATCCAATCACTTTCGTTAAGCATAAGGAAATTTTTACTTGATTTATTTGAATTCATAAGGAATGGATTTACCGCTACACTGAGTTCTGTCAATTCGTCTAGGAAAGGAAATAACATGTAGCTATGTTCCCATGCTTCATTAAAGTGTACGAGATCCTTTTCCATGAATGCGGCATACAGTCGCATCTTATGCAAAGTGATGTTTTCAGGGTAGCGTTCTAAGGCACTATCACTGCTCTGATAAGCTGAAGTCCATTGACTGTCCATCAAATCATCATAGATGCCAATGATTTGTTCAAACCCATTGGGCATTTCAACTTTTTTCTTGGGGGTAATTTCTTTTATCTCCAATAGCCATTGGGAAATATCATCACGGTGTGGAAGGCGTTCAGAAAGCAGTTGAATTTCTCGTAGGGCAGATATAGTATCTTTATTTTCTAAATGTAACTTGAATAGTTGTCTGCTGATGTATTCATTTCTTCCAAACGATTCAATCCAGGTATATCCAATTTCGATTGCCTTAGTTGTGTTCTGTGATTTTTTAGCAGCCATTAGGGCTTTTTCATGTCTTCGGATGTATCTAGGATTAAGTTGTATGAGTTCTAAGTATATTCTTAAAGCGCTATCATACTGATATTGACGTTCCCAGGATTCGGCTAGATCAAACAGAAAGTTCTCATTTGACGGGTTAGCTTCTACACATTTTTTGTGATAGTAATGAGCTTGAGGAAACTTCCCTTGGGCATTATAACACTTGGCTAATCGATAACAAACCGAGTTCTTTTCGAAGAATTGAGTATCGAATAGTAATTCTTCCCAGAGCGCTGTAGCACGCAACAAGTCGCCCTTTGAAAATAAGTTTTCAGCTTTAAAGTATTTCTTTCGTTGAGTGGAATAATCAGATTGTGCTGAAACGTAGAAAATCCCTCCAAAAACGAAGCAGCAAAAAGAGATTATTGCTTCATAACGGAATAATCTCCGATGCTGTATTCTTTTGGGTTTCCTTCTAAGCATACATGATTTCCAAACATGGAATTTTCGCAATGTAAACGAATCAGTTCTGAGTTTTCACCTACAATGCTGTTGCTAATAACGCAATTTTTCAACTTGGTATGATTACCAACACTTACAAAAGGACCAATTTCACAGTTTTTTAGTTCTACTCCTTCACCAATGAAACATGGTTCGTGAATTTTAACGCTTTCATCAAAACGACCTTCAGCAATGGAAAATTGTTGTTTTTTATTGACTAAAACGCGTTGATTGGTGTTGACTGTTACGCCATAATTTCCACAATCAAGCCACTCATCTACGGCTCCTGGAGTGAATAACATGCCTTTATTTTTCATGTTCTCCATGGCGTCTGTGATTTGAAATTCTTCTTTGTCTTTTATGTCGTTATCAATCAAATATTGTAATTCATTTTCCAAGGTTTCACCACTCCTGAAGTAATAAATACCAATAATAGCTAAATCGGATACGAATTCTTGTGGTTTTTCAACGAAGTCCGTGATGATCTGTTTGTCATTATATTTTACAACCCCGAAAGAACTTGGATTGTCTACTTTCTGGACCCAAATCACGCCATCTTTGGTACGGTCAAGGGTAAAGTCTGCTCTAAATAGTGTATCGGCAAATGCAACAATCACTTCGTCTCTAAGTACTTCTCTTGCGCATAATATAGCATGGCCAGTTCCAAGGGCTTCCTGTTGATAAAAGATTCTTCCAGTGGCTCCGACGCTGGAAGCAATTAGTTTTAAGTTTTCTTCAACTTCAGAACCAAAGTCACCAATAACAAACCCTATTTCATCAATCTTTTCATCACAAACGTTGGTGATATCTTCGATTAACCATTGAACAATAGGTTTACCAGCAACTTTTAATAGAGGCTTTGGAGTAGTGAGAGTGTGTGGTCTCATTCGCTTCCCCATGCCTGCCATTGGAATTATTAAATTCATTATTACCGTATCAATTTCCTTAAAAGGAACGCAAATTAAACGAATGTTTATGAAACTTATGCGAATGCGGCGTTAATTACCACTACTGCCGTAACCACCTGACCCCCTTTTGGTGTCACTTAATTGATTTACTGACTCCCACTCAACTCGTTGGTATATAGAAAACACTATCTGAGCAATTCGTTCACCAGATTTCACAACAAAGGCCTCTTTACCATGATTAATAAGTAAAACTTTGACCTCCCCACGGTAATCAGCATCGATAGTACCTGGACTATTGAGGACGGTAACTCCATGTTTGAATGCTAACCCACTTCGCGGCCGAACTTGCACCTCATATCCTACGGGAATTTCTATATAAATACCTGTGGGTATGATTTCTTTTTCACCCGGTGCAATAATTATATCCCCGTACGGTAGATAAGCATGGATATCCGCTCCGGCACTGCTTTCGGTTTGATGCTCAGGTAAGGGATTATCTGATTTATTGATGACGAATATCTTTGGCATGTTGGAGTTTCTTTTCGTAGGATAAAATTACAGCGAAAAATAATAAAATCAATCCTAATCTTCCCCAAATGGCTATCCAGCCACCCCAGTAGGCAAGTATGTAACCGAACGTGAAACAGAGAGCAATAAGGGGGATTAATAGCCTTAAATTATAGGGTATAGGATAGTGTTTTTTGGACATGAGATAGCCAATAAATACCATGCTTGCATAGGTAACTAATGTGGTGATGGCAGAGCCTTTGATTCCAATTTTTGGTATTAAAATCAAATTTAAAACGATGGTGATGATAGCCCCCGCAGCAGCAGGTACCATTCCTAAAAATGTTTTTTCTGAAACTTTGTACCAAACTGACAAATTATAGTATACACCAAGTAGAAGGTTCGCAGCTAGTAAATAAGGCACATTGGAAAACCCTTCTGGATGAAGAAAGTAGGCTTCGTTTCTAATCAACAAAGGCGCGATATAAGGTAAAATAACGATGGTGATGAGGTATAATAAACTGACGGCGTACACGAACCACTTCATTACAAAGGCATAAGATTCTTGGGGGTTCAATGATTTGGATTGTTCAAAGAAATAAGGTTCAACCGCAAATCGGAAGGCCTGTACGAAAAGGGTTAGTACCATACTTAATTTATAAAAGGCAGAATATATACTAACCTCATAATCTGCGACAGAAGATGGTAGGAGTGATTTCAACAAAATGCGATCGAATGTTTCGTTAATGATGCCGGCTAACCCAATAAAAATGATGGGATAGCTATACCGTAGCATCTTTTTAAGTAAATTAATATCAAGCCCGAGCCGAAGGTGTATCAACTGTGGACTGAGCAATAACAGTGTTATGGTACTTGCAATAAGGTTGGAGAGAAAGATATAGGATACCTGATTCCAGCCGTTGGATATATTCCAAGCCCATTCGTATGTATCGGACCAATACGGGCATAATACTAAGAAAAATAAATTGGCACCCACATTAATTAGAATATTGGTGATTTTAACCCAAGCAAAATTCCATGGTTTTTCTTGTTGACGGATATATGCAAAAGCTAGCGAACTGATAGCATCAGCAGATAAGATAATGGTGAACCAAACGGCATATTCAGGGTGCTCTGGGTACCCAATGAATTGCATGATTTCAGGAGCAAACCATTTGGACAAACTAATCCAAATGAACCCAGTGATCAGTAAAAAGTGTGTTGCGGTAGCAAATAATTTTTCAGGCTGGTGTTGTTTTCGTGCAAAATTGAAAAAGCCTGTTTCTAGTCCACAGGCAAAAATCACTGCAAACAAGCTAGCATAACTGAACATGACACCTACTACTCCATAGTCAGCGACTTCGGTAAGCATACCAGTGTATAGGGGGACGAGCAGGTAATTAATTAACCTACCAAACATGGTGCTTAGTCCGTAGATAGCGGTTTGAGAAGCAAGTTTCCTCAGAAGTGACACATGAACAAAGGTAAACAACCTTTACGTGATGGTAATGAATTTACATGGAGTCTTCTAATTGACTAAAATACAAAACACTATCTATTCCTATATTAAACAGTAAGTCCAAAATAAATGATTCTTCGCGGTGTCCAAATTTATTTTCAAACGTCTGGTAATAGGGCTGTTGTCGAACTGCGGTATTGGGTTTAAAAAGATGTTCTGTATTTGTTTGGGTGCTATCGTTCACGGTCAAATAATCTAAACCAAGAAGTGGAAGTAACGTATGTATTATTTCCTTTTTGACATTGAAATAAGAAGGGTTTTCTCTTTTTAGGATCTCTAGAAAGCGATACTCGTAATATTCAAAAAAAGGCGATTTTCCGTAGGCTGTTTTTAAAGCATTTTCATGCTCTCGTACCCACTTTTCTTGAAAGCTAAACTCCCAATCTTTGGGATTTAATTTTTTACTGGCCTTGGATAGGGGAAAACGCATTATTTGAACACCATTGGGTCCAGCAATTTCATAAAATTGAGAATCAAGAGGAGAAATGATGGGCACATACTTTGCCTTGACACATTGATGAAAAAAACCAATGCTGGGGAATAAGCCGAATGATTTTAGATGCGCTGTATTGAACTCTTGTCTGTTCGTTGATTCCATAACTCTTCTATGCTGAGTTTAACCAAGGGGTCCTTAAATTTTGGTACGATATCCATCATTGGAGCGAGAACAAAATTCCGCTGAGCGATTTCAGGGTGCGGAATTTGTAGTTTCTCAAGATTAATATGTTGGTTATTGAAATAGAGAATATCGATATCTATTCTTCGCGGCCCCCATCGCTCAAATCGAACGCGACCTAAATTTTTCTCAATATCATTCAATTTTTTTAGGACCAATAACGGGCTGAAAATAGTTTTAACCCAAAGGGCTTGATTGATGAAATCTGGTTGGTTAGTTTTTCCCCAAGCTGCTGTTTTATACATTGGAGATGCGCAGTGTATTGAACCAATCTGTTTTTCAATTAGCGAGTTGGCAGTCTCTAAAATGCGGATAGATTCGCCCTGATTGCTACCAGTGGATAAAAAAACGTTGTTTTCGAGGGATTTCAATCAAGTAATATTAATGAATCATCGTTTTATATAAACGACAATTTACATACAGATGATAGCAAACTACGGTGTTAGTCTGCCGTACATTCTTGGGAATGGTATCGCTTCTCTAACATGTTTGAGTTTACAAACCCAGGCAACGACCCTTTCCAATCCTAATCCAAAACCAGAATGTGGAACAGATCCGTAACGTCGTAAATCTAGATACCATTCGAAAGCTTCCATTGGAAGTTCGTGCTCTTTGATTTTTTCAACGAGTTGTTCAACGTTGGTTTCTCTTTCTCCACCACCCACTATTTCACCGTATCCTTCTGGTGCTAGAACATCTACTCCGCGTGCAAAACGAGTATCTTCAGGGTTGCGTTTTAGGTAAAATGCTTTTACCTCGTGCGGCCAGTCGTATACCATAACCGGACAGTCAAATAATTTGGTTAGTACAGTCTCGTCGCTTCCACCAAAGTCATTTCCATATTTAAAGTTCTTTGCGCTGTTCAACCATTGCGGAATGTTTCTCAAGTCTTCTTCAACATCGGCTTTTTCCTGCTTGAGCTGATTGATTTTGTTCGTAAAGAAATTGATCTGCCCTTTTTTCATGCCGCCTGCCGAAATTTGATCCTCGCGATCTTTGATTTCAGCATCGATTTCCGTCAAACGGTTTTCGGCGTTCTTTAAATCTTCTTCCAACAGGTCGATACTGCGTTTACCATTTATGGATTTTTCTCCTTTGATAATAGAAACAGCCTCGTCATAAGTCATTCTTGGAAATGATTTTAAGTTACTTTCCAAGGCTTGCGGATCCCTGCCTATTTGTTCAAGTTCAGGCTTACATTGCTTGAGAACATCTTTAACCACGGCTTGCAACATTCCTTCTATGGTATCCATGTTTTGGAAGATATCATAAAAGGCCATTTCTGGCTCTATCATCCAAAACTCGGATAAGTGTCGTCTGGTTTTCGATTTTTCTGCACGGAAGGTTGGACCAAACGTGTAAATTTTACCCATAGCCATAGCCATAGCCTCTCCATATAACTGTCCGCTTTGACTTAAGTAAGCGGGAGCTCCATAAAAGTCGGTTTCAAATAGTGTACTCGTTCCTTCACAGGCATTTCCCGTAAAGATAGGAGCGTCCATTTGAACAAAACCTTGTTCTTGAAAGTATTTGTGAATACTAAAAATAATGGTATTGCGAATGCGCATGATTGCCCACTGTCTGCTACTTCGTAACCAAAGGTGTCTTTTATCCATTAGGAACTCTACCCCGTGTTCTTTTTTGGAAATAGGGTAGTCTATACTGTTTCCAACGATAGAAATTTCGCTTACTTCTACTTCTACGCCACCGATTTGTTTCTCATCAGATTTAACAGAACCTTGTATGATTACACTAACTTCTAAACTTGTGCTTTGTGCTGTTTCAAGTTGTTTTAAACCAGAATTATCAGCCGTCACCACGCATTGGCAATATCCGGTTCCGTCGCGCAAAACAATAAACGCGATTCCTTTTCCTTCTCTTTTATTAGAAACCCAACCTTTTAGAGTTACGCTTTTACCAATTTGTTGAGGTAGGTGTTCAATGTTTATTTGGTCTACAGACATTAGTTGCAAAGATACCAATTCAAAGCCCAACTCTAAAAGGGTTAAGACATTAAGTCGTGTTTATTTTGGACAATTAATTTTAGTCCTACCTTTGACTTATGCCCTCAACGCAAAATATCACAGTGTTCATTCCATCTGGCGCTGGTGCGCCAGGTTTTGCAGGTATTTTGGAGTGTTTGAAAGAAGATTCGAGTATTAGGGTGATAGCTGGCGATATAAATTCTGAGGCATATGGTGCCGCCTTGTGTGATAAATTCATCCAAATGCCAGCCTCCGATACTCCGGATTTCATCGATAAAACCATTGAAGTATGCGAGGAAGAAGCCGTACAAGTTGTGTTACCAATCACCACACGGGAATTATTTGAACTTTCAAGGAATAAGTGGAGATTTCAAAAAATGGGCGTTTGTGTGGTGGTTTCTGAATTTGAGGGGTTATCAGTTGCCAACGATAAAGGTAAACTTCACCGTTTTGCAAATGATATAGGAATTCCTGTTCCCGAAGGTCGTTATTGTGATAGTAAAGAGTGCTTAAAATCTTGTGCGGAGGAATTATTTAAAGGTCACGATCAGTTATTTTTTAAACCAGTACTTGGAAATGGCTCGAGGGGAATTGGAAAGATCACGAAGGCTATTGAACTTTTGGAAAATGAAAAATCAGGATTGGTTTCTAGAACCTTGGATGAATGGTATTTAAGATTACCTGAAAAGCCAAAGGCACCTTGGTTATTAACCGAATATCTCCCGGGAATGGAGTTCTCAGTGGATGCTTACATTAGTAAAGGCAGTGTATACGTGAATATCCCAAGATCTCGCGATAAAATGGTTTCGGGCATTTCTGTATCTGGACGATTCATCCAAAATCAGCAAATCATTGACCATACCGAAAGATTGATACAAAAACTAGGTTTAGAAGGGCCTATCGGTGTTCAATGGCGTTTGGATGGTGACGGTATTCCTCGACTGTTAGAGATAAACCCTCGTTTGCAAGGAACAACCTCAACCTTAAGGCATGTGGGAATCAATATCCCTTTGATTGCTTCAAAGGGTGCTTTAGGTTTAAACGTACCGATCCCAAAGGAAATAAATTGGGGAAGAAAATTTACTCGGCATTGGAAAGATGTATTTCTAGTCTAATTATCGAATGAATATTTTAACCACAAATCACAATTTGTTTTATCTTCGCATCCACTATGAGTAACGAAAAGCGCAACACCAAGAAATACTGGGCACTATGTATTGTGAGTGGAATCGCATTAACATATTTCACCATATTTTTGCCTCAAGCCTTTTGGTTAGGTCTGCCAACTTTCTTCGGAGGTATGGCTATGGCCATGGATTGGGTATAACTCCTTCATTTAAAAACCCTTAACATGCACGTATTCGTGCTAAAAAAGAAAAATTATGTCAAATTCTCATTGGTTTGATTTCGAAAAAGACATTGAAGAGTTGATTACTCAGCTTGCGTCTGCTAAGACTAAGCATGAAGAAGGTCAGTTAGACATGTCAGACATGATTCAAGCACTTGAATCAAAAATTAAAGAATCACAGAAGAAAACCTATTCCAATTTATCAGGATGGCAAAAAGTACAAATCTCCCGCCACGCTGAAAGACCATATACACTTGATTACATCGAGCATATTTGTACTGATTTTGTTGAGCTTCACGGAGATAGACAAATCAAAGACGATAAAGCCATTGTTGGTGGGTTTGCTAAAATTGATGGTAAACCGGTTATGATCATCGGTCAACAAAAAGGTAGAAACACCAAGCAAAGGCAGTTGCGGAATTTCGGTATGCCTAACCCAGAAGGTTATAGAAAAGCACTTCGATTGATGAAGTTAGCTGAAAAGTTTAATGTGCCGGTCGTTACGTTGATAGACACTCCAGGAGCAAGTCCTGGTTTAGAAGCTGAGGAAAGAGGTCAAGGTGAAGCAATTGCGAAGAATCTATTTGAAATGTCGACACTTAGTGTTCCCATTGTATGCATCGTCATAGGAGAAGGAGCGAGTGGAGGTGCATTAGGTATTGGAGTGGGCGATTGTGTATTGATGATGGAGTATACATGGTATAGTGTGATTAGTCCTGAAAGTTGCTCTAGTATTCTTTGGAGAACTTGGGATAAAAAAGAGCTCGCTGCAGATGCATTGAAGCTATCTTCTGAAGATATGTTGAAAAACGGACTTGTAGATGGTGTAATCAAAGAACCTATTGGCGGCGCACATCACGATCCTCAAGCAGCATACCAATCGTTAAAAACGACGATAAAAAGAGAGCTGAAAGCGTTACTGGAATTGGATAAAGATACCTTGATCCAAAAGAGAATTGATAAATTCTCTCAAATGGGAGTAGTTGTAGAACCTGCCGAAAATTAATCAAATATGATGCAACGGGTCACCGATTTATTGGGTATTAAATATCCTATTATACAAGGCGGGATGATCTGGTGCTCTGGATGGAGATTAGCATCTGCAGTGAGCAACGCAGGTGGATTAGGTTTGATTGGTTCTGGGAGCATGTACCCCGAGGTTTTATTAGAACATATTCAAAAATGTAATAGGGCTACGAACAAGCCGTTTGGAGTCAATTTACCTTTGCTCTACCCCGATATTGATAAGCACATAGAACACATTATCAATGAAAAGGTGCCGATTGTGTTTTCTTCTGCTGGGAATCCCGCGAAATACACTTCCAAATTAAAAGAGGCGGGAATTACAGTGGTGCACGTCGTCGCTAACAAAAAGTTTGCTTTGAAAGCGGAGCAGGCTGGATGTGACGCCGTTGTTGCAGAAGGATTTGAAGCAGGAGGCCACAACGGACGTGAAGAAACAACCACGATGTGCTTGATCCCTATGATTAGAGAGCACGTTAGTATACCGGTGATTGCTGCGGGTGGTATTGGTAGTGGTAAAGCCATGGCTGCGGCAATGGTTTTGGGTGCTGATGGAGTTCAAATGGGTAGTCGATTTGCTGCTACGTTTGAAAGCAGTGCACACGAAGCATTCAAGTCTGAAATAATTAATGCCGATGATGGCGATACTCAATTAACACTAAAAGAAGTAACACCCGTTAG
>JAYYCN010000223.1:0-3781 GCA_036161795.1 Bacteroidota bacterium | reverse complement strand
CAATGCATATTTAACTCTTCACGATTCAATCATCGGTAACAGCACTGAACTGCTCTCTGGAAGATTAAAACCGTCTCAGATAGATTCGAGTATAGTGAATCAGTTGAATCAATGGAAAAAACGCACTCCAAAAAATCAGTCAAAAAAAGTCAAAAAGAGGTTTGAGAAGGTTATAAAAACTGATGACTTTGATACATACATTTTACATCAATATAGTCAACTTCTTAGCAATCATTGGATGCTGTTTTTTCTTCAGGATAATCCCATCAAATGGTGGACTAAAATTCAACAACCTTGTCTTTTAATCAATGGAGAACTAGACAGACAGACTCCCACTGTATTAAATCAACCCATTTTTGATAAGTATCTTTCAAATAAAAAGAATATTACATACAACATAATTGATGGCATCAACCATATCGGGCAAAAAGCCCAAACTGGTCATCCGTCGGAGTATACAGAGATAACCACCACAGTTGATTCAAGCGTATTAGGCCTTATTGGTAACTTTTTTCTTGAGGATTAGAAATCAATTCTGAAGCGCTCTCTTCTAAATTCTGTGTATGGTAAAGGATTTGAGAAATCCTCAATAAATTGTAATCGATTTTTTACAAAATGAATGGCATCGTGAATAGCATTACGCATAGAAAGTGTTTCGGCGATTCCTTTTCCTGCTAAATCATAGGCCGTTCCATGGTCTGGACTGGTTCTGATGATTGGTAAGCCGGCCGTAAAGTTAACCCCGTCGTAAAATGCCATTGACTTGAATGGAATTAGACCTTGATCGTGATACATGGCTAAAACGGCGTCAAAAGATTTATAATTACCACTCCCAAAGAAGCTATCTGCAGAATATGGACCATAAACCAATTTGCCTTTTTCGAAAGCTTGGTCTATAGCGGGCTTAATAATTTCACTTTCTTCCTTTCCTAAGAGACCATTATCCCCAGCATGAGGGTTTAATCCCAAAACAGCAATACGCGGTTTGATGATATTTAAATCTTCGCGAAGCGAGTTATAAATGACCTCCAACTTATTTGTGATGATGGAATGACTGAGATTCTCAGCAACCTGTGAAACAGGGTAATGTTCTGTGGCTAGTGCCACCTTTAACTCTTCACTCACCAAAAACATTGCATAGTTATCCACTCCAAAATAGTTTGCTATATGGCCAGTATGACCAGAAAAATTCGTTTGGTGATGGGCAACCGTTTGTTTATCTAGAGGAGCGGTTACCAATGCTTTGATATGATTGGAATCTTCCAATGCCTTGTTCAAACAGTTCAGTGCTTCTTTCCCAGCCGCCTCAGATGATTCACCCGGATTGATTAGCAATTCATCACTGCTGCCTACGACTAGATTTAACTTACCTTCTTGTGCATCCTTTGCAGATTCAATCAAGTGGTAACGTATATTCTCTAGACTCAACATTTTCTTATAAAAAGAAAATGTCTTCGGAGAACCATATAAAACAGGCGTACCATACTTAAAAATATGCTCATCCGAGAATATGCGCAAGATCAATTCCATTCCTACTCCATTCGGGTCACCTTGAGTAATCCCGTAAATCATTTTTTGTGTTTTATCTCCGTTCGTCATTTATATAAAGTCTTTTTCTCCTTAGTCACATTAGAGAATTAATATATTACGCAGTATATTAGTTCTTTACAAAATCATAGAATCATGTGGTGTACTCAAGGATTCAGCAAATGCAAATTAACGATAAATAAAGGATTTCACCCATTATGTATTCGACAGATAGGCCCTTATTTTTGTATTAGATGAAGAAGATTCGAGTAGGTATACTCTTTGGTGGAAATTCAAGAGAACGTGAAGTTTCTTTTGCCGGAGGAAGAACGGTTTATGATAATCTAGATAAATCATTTTTTGAACCCATTCCATTGTTCGTTGATAGCTTTGGTTCTGTTGTTTTGCTTAATTGGGAGAATGTGTATAAAGGCAGCATCCGAGATTTCTATCCAGCAGCAAAATTTTTACCTGACCTTCCATACGGATTTCAAATATATTCCGAAAGTTTAAACACTGAGGACGCTTTACTTCAAAATGGGATCGATTCAGGGGGAAACAACTCTGAACAGTTATTACAAAAATTACTTTTAGAAGAAATTGGAACACCATTAGGTTGGGGAGAACTATCCAGTCACATTGATATTGCCTTTCTCGCGTTGCACGGTACATTTGGTGAAGATGGAAGTATACAAGGAATGTTGGAATGGTTCCGCATACCATACACCGGTTCAGGTATTCTGCCTTCCGCACTAGGAATTAACAAATACACACAGAAGAAAATACAAAAATCAGAAGGCTTATTTGTCAATGATTTCCTTCATATTACCTACGAAGCATGGATGGAATCTGATACGGTTGAAAAACATCAGTACTTTCAACAATGTACCGATTTATTTGATGGGCAATTTGTGGTTAAGCCCGCGAATCAAGGTAGCTCTTTGGGTGTAAACATACTAAAGGATGTGGAGTTTGAAACATTTTGTGATGCTATTGATTTGGCTTTTTTCAAACTCACCATCGATGCCGATGAGTTTAATCGGTATAGTTTAGATGAACAAATAGCTAAAATCAAGGAACTTACAGATATACGCACAGGAATTGGACTACCATTGAATGTCAACAATGAAAAAATCAAGCAGCCTCAGGAATTGTTGAGACTTTTACAAAGGAGCAGCGGGGCTATTGAATTACAAGCGGAAGATTCTGAATCTACTGTGCTCATTGAATCATTCGTTGAAGGAAGAGAGTTTTCATGCATCGTAGTTGAGCATCATAAAAACCGGCCCATTGCACTGCCTCCCACAGAAATAAAAAAGAAGGGAGAACTATTCGACTATCGTTCGAAATACCTACCTGGTTTAAGCCATAAGGAAACCCCCATGCAAGTCAATGCTGAGACATTGAGAAATATTCGTAAGGCCTGTGTGGATCTCTATCAATTCCTTGGTTTTGAAATATATGCGAGAATTGATGGTTTTGTTAATGACAAAGGAGATGTTTTTCTGAATGATCCAAATACAACGAGCGGGATGATGCCGAGTAGTTTCTTTTTCCACCAAGCCGCTGAAATTGGTCTAGACCCACGTCAATTCTTAACGTTTATCATTCGGCAGTCACTGAAAGTTCGGGTACTCTCTCATCCACGAGGACGAAAATTCCAAGCCATCAAACAGCAACTCGATAGTTTGATGAGTCGCTCACTCGATCGTGACAATACCAAACGCAGAATCGCAGTAATCATGGGTGGATATAGTTTCGAACGACACATCAGCATGGAATCTGGAAGAAATATTTATGAAAAGCTAAGTTCAAGTGAGGAATTTGAACCCATACCTTTATTTCTAGCTGGAGATTCTAATGAATATACCTTGTATTCGTTGCCTTTGGCGTACATGCTCAAAGATAACGCAGATGATATTCGGGATAAAATACTGCATCAAGATACGGATTTAATGTTGGAAGAAATTAGGTATGAAGCTTCATTATTAAGAAATAAATACAACCCAGACGGCGGTCATTTCACACCAGAAGAAATTCCGTTGTATCGCCTCAAGGAAGAAGTTGAAGGTGCATTCATTGCCTTACATGGTAGACCCGGTGAAGATGGGACCCTTCAGCGAGATCTAGCCGATATTGATATTTACTACAATGGCTCACCATCGGAATCTTCTGAGGTAACTATTGATAAGTATAGAACCAATGAATTTCTGAAAAAGAAGGGATTTTATGTTGCCCAACACACCTTACTTTC
>JAYYCN010000222.1:0-3038 GCA_036161795.1 Bacteroidota bacterium | reverse complement strand
ATCGTTAAACCGAATTTACGTACCACTTCAGATTGGGTAGATGGTGTATTCACTTACTACTTCAATCAAGGGGGATGTTAATTTATATAGAATAAAATAAAAAAGCCCCTTAATCGGGGCTTTTTTTATGGGCTTTAATGAATGTTTATTTCATTTTTACTACTCGATATCCCCATGGTTCCAAGGTCTCTAAATCGGTTGAAGAGGTCAATATAATGTTCTCTTTTTTATCCATCGCCTTAGGTGCTTTAGGCAGTTTCTTCGTTTCATTAGAAAGATTTATACAAACCCAAATCATGTTATTTGATTTTCCTGGGGTATCCTTGCGGATAAATGTGATCACATCATCACCTTTCAAAGTTGTCATTTCCGCATCTAAGTTGAGCTCTTTTGAAATACCCAACTCAGGGTGAGTAGATCTTACTTTACCTAAGTTTTGGTAGAATCTAAAATAGTCCATGGCGTCTTTTGGATATGCCACATCATCCTTCTCAAAGAATCTCAAACGCTTATTGTTGCCCATTTCTTGGCCTGTATATAATAGAGGTATACCCGGAGCCATATAAGAATACACAGCCAAAGCCTTCCACGCTTCTCCCATTCTTTCGAATAAGGTTCCATTCCAACAATTTTCGTCGTGATTGGTTATGAAATTCATGGGGAATACATCCTTAGGAAATTTATTGTACTTGGCTTTTGTAGCCTTGCACAACTCACCCGCTTTTGCTTCACCTTTCGCAATCTTATTCATGATTTCATGAGCTTGCCAACCATAATAGGCATCGAACGCTTTATCGTACAGCTTCATATTATGCTCTTCGGCTTCCGCCAGCATGAATATCGGTTTAATGCTTTTTAATTCTTCTGCGGCTGATGCCCAAAAATCCGCAGGGACATTCATAGCCACATCGCATCGGAATCCATCCAAACCGACTTCTTCCACCCAAAAGCGCATTTCGGCTCTCATCGCTTTTCTGAGTTCTTCATTATCGTAATTTAAATCTGCAACGTCTGTCCAACCGATGCTACTTCCATCCTCATTTAATGGATCTGTAATTTCACCTTTGCTATTTTTTGTGTACCACTCAGGATGCTCTGTTAACCATGCATGATCCCAAGCAGTATGGTTTCCTACCCAGTCCAAAATTATAATCATACCCATACGGTGACATTTCTGCACTAAGGCTTTGAAGTCATCTACGGTACCGTAATCAGGGTTTACCTCGGTATAATCGGAAATAGAATATGGGCTTCCCTTGTATTTGTCCCATATTTCAGCTTCGTTACTTGGGTTTACTAAATCTTGAACAAAGGTATCACCTGTTGCTTTTCTGTTCTTTTTCCCAATGGGTTGGGAAGGCATGATCCAAACTACATTTACCCCCAAAGCCTTAAGCTCTGGAAGTCTTCTTGCAAAGGCATTTATTGTTCCCTCTTTTGTATGATGACGAAGGTTCACCTCATACATTATAGGATTTCTTGGTAATGCCGTTTGGGACATAAGGGATCCCCAAAAACACAATAAGGCAAATATTATTGCTGATTTTTTCATGTCATTTCTGAATAAATTGTAATACTATAGCTGAATTAGGACCTACCCCAAAGCGTTGAAAATCCGAATCACAGCTACTCATTGATTGCTTTAATTCTCCGTAAGACTCAAATGTATTTTGTCCATCCCAAAGGAAATTTAAATCTCCCTTATTAATCATGACTACTACTGTTTCTCCTAAATAAGAACGACGAATGACAATGGTGTTCTCTGTGTAATGCAGGATATCAAAATCACCGTACATTAAGGCTAAGCTATTTCTTCTTAACCCCGTTAATTGCTTTACCCATTCTCTTAGACTATTCTCATTGGTATTCAAACTTTCAAACTTCATAGGAGAACGATTCCCAGGGTCATTCCCACCGGTCATTCCCATTTCATCTCCATAATAAATTACGGGAATTCCGGGAGCAGTCATTTGATAGGCATAAAAGCACTTAAACCGCTGAAAACCCAGTGGTTTTGCAGTAAGCGTTTGAAGATGTCCGATTCTCTTTAATTCAATCCAATCCGTAGATCTATCTATGGTCTGATCGGCAAAACTTATGAACCTCGCACGATCCTGATTACCTGAAATATTTCCCATCAAATGATGATAACCATACACTTTTAAACTGCGCATCTGCTCGTTAACCAATTTTTCCATGGGATCATTAAAAGCGAAAACGTCTACCATACGATCATAAAGATTAAAATCAAATTGAGCATCCAATAACCCGGATTCAACATAGGATGAGATGAGATCTGGATCTCCGTATGTCTCACCAATTTGAAACATGTTTTTCCCTTTTTTCGCTGCTACCTGTTCTCTAATTTTTTTCGTGAGTAGACGCGTAAAATTCAATGGTATATGTTTGGTCGCATCATGACGAAAACCATCAAAATCAAATGATTTTAGCCAAAACAAAGCTGAATCTACCATGTAATCAGCGATCTCCGGTCGTCCGAGATCTAATGTTGGCATAAACGTATCGAACCAAGTTGTCAAACGGTGGTCATCCCATCGCTCTGTATTCAATGATCCATCGGGTAGATATAAAGGAGTTACCCAATCAGGATGAAGTTTATATATCGGGTGCTCTTTGTGTACATGGTGAGCTACATAATCCAAGAGCACATTCATATTGCTGTCATGCGCTGTTTTTAACAATGAGTTTAATTCTTTCTCATTCCCTACTCGATCATCAATCACGGTACTCAAACTAGGCCAGTAACCATGGTATCCACTGAACATCACATGAGGATCTTTAAAATTACCCCACGCACCATTCGGATTTTTGGTAATGGGGCTAATCCATACAGAATTAACACCTAATTCATTCAAATATCCAGTCTTAATAACATCTTCAAGGCCCCTTAAATCACCACCGTGATAATTGGTTCTTTCTGTAACCAATGGGTTTTCAACCTTTCGATTATTTTCGGGGTTTCCGTCCTTAAAGCGATCCAAAAAAGCGAAATACATGATGTTTCCATGTAAATCTTC
>JAYYCN010000221.1:0-6589 GCA_036161795.1 Bacteroidota bacterium | reverse complement strand
GTATTTTGTTCAAGAATCAAGTTATTGGAACGGGAAAATGCCTTTAAACGCCAATTTTCGTCACTGGTTTTATATTCTAAATTGAAGTTCAAGGGCACGGCCACAGAATTCACCAAAACAGCCACTGTCGGGTCATAATTTAAATCGAGTCTTAGTCGATCGGATAAAAACCATTCGCTGTTCACAAACAATTGGGTATTGCTCGTACCGGTTGAATTTCTCACATCATCAATATTCACTTGAATTCTGGTCGGTATACCATATTTACTAAACAAATCATTAACCACGTTACTCGCTAGCGTTGATATGCTATTACCGGCAAAACCAGCACTACTGAATGTTCCAGCAGATGGTGCTGCGGCCCCTGCAAACGAGGGCGGCAAGAAATTACCAAATAGCAAGAGTGCGATGGACTGTCGAGTTGTTTCATCTCGATTTGCACGAATTCTCTGCAATACACTATTTACTTCTGAAGCTGAAGCTCCCGTAGTAGAATTCAAATCGGGTGCTTGCAAATCGAAGGATATTGACGGACTGAACAAACTCCCTTCCATGTTAAGCACACTTACAAAACGAGTGGCAGGGTAAGAGGCTCCTGTATTTCCTGTCGAAATCATCAGTGTTGATGGGGAAATCTTTTTCTCAAAAGATCCTGATAGATTGACAACTGCATTAAACGGATCACCATCCCAACGAATATCTCCACCTCGTTTCAAACTAATCTTTTTTAATAGGTTTATACCCGGCAATGAAAACGTATAATCTCCCTTATCTATTATATATCTACCATAGAGCGACAAACTCTCATCACGACCGTAAATTAATTGGAGTGAACCATTCCCATTTCCGGATATGATATCACCCAATTGCTTATCGATGATAAAGCTCACTTCTGCATCAGGATTTGCTTCAATATCTAGGGAAATTTGACCAAGAGCATCGTCCCCATTGTTAGCAGATTTAGCTCCTTTTATTTTTAAATCGATTTGGGTATTGCGTTTATTCTTAAAGATCACAGACCCCACAATATTATTCTCTGTTACATCGGGATATTGAATTGCCACTTTTGTTTTTTCACGGGCTTTAAGTTGAATATCCATATCAATTTCAGAAAATAAGCCATAAATATGTGCTTCACCATCTGCCCAGGCATCACCATAAAACATATCATTCATCTGTTCTGTAGTTTTTAATACGCACATATTCTTAATGCTATCTAAATATAGATCCAAAGCAAAATCTGAAAAATTATCGTGGGAAACCCCGAGCCTCATCCATGCCGCACTCCCAGTGGTGGGATCTACGAACTTTAAAGGTCGCATCGTATATAAACCTGTCTCTGTTATTTTGAAATTCCCACCTGTACGGTATGTGGTGCCCAAATAATCGATACCAACACCGAATTTATTTGTCTGTAATAAGCCTTTCACCACTGGTTTAAACGTACTTCCTGTAATTCGCATATCCGCTCCAAAGCGCGCCAAAGAATCGATGCTTATAACTCCTTCCAAAAATGGACCCAAAACATTAAGCCTTGAGCCATACGGGATACTACCTGTGATAGAAAGTTGTGGGGACATTCCTCTTTTAAACTGCACCGCCCCGTTAAAACGTGTTTGATCCATAGGGCCAGAACGCACCATACTTTTAAAATCTACTTTCCCAAATTCACGAGTTTGACTCAGCGATGCTTCAACGCTTCCAAAAGGTTGATTATGGTATGTGAGGTCGTTGATTTTTAGTTCACCGAAGAATTGAGGCTCATTCGTTAAAGCACAAAAATCAAGATTACCGTAAGAACTAAAACCAAAACTATCGAATGTATTAAAAGTAAAAAATGGGGTCAAAACTCGCGGTGTTATATTGCCAAAATCTAAATGGAGTGTATCTGAATCGAAGTCGCTTATTTTCCCGTCGATTTGAACAAAATGAGTAGAGTCTGCCAATAGAAAATTCTGAATCTGAATACCATTGGGTTTAAAATTCACTCGTGCCAAACGATCCAATTGCCAAATTTGATCGTAAATTTTTAGCTCGGTCTCCGTGAAGTATAGGTTTGCTGTTTTCTTTTGTACAGACCCATTCCCTTTCAGTTTAAAGGAATATCGATTTGATTTATCATGCAAATTTGTGGCAATCTGAAACCCTCCATTATACACTTCTGCAGATAACCTCAGGGTATCATAAAGGGTATTCTCAATAAGCACATAATTACTTGAAAAAGAAGAATGTATGAATCCGTTTTTTCGAGGTTTTCTTAAACTAAAAACGGCCTTTTCCATGTACATCTTTCCGTATTCAAGAGAAAGCGGACCAATTTGTATATCTGTGGTGTTGTTTCTTGCAAAATAATGTCCACGAATGGCTAAAGGACCTAGATATAGCCCCGGAACAAGGAATTCCTCTATCCATGCGGTTTGAGGTAAGTGTAAATCTAGATAAACGGAATCTGTCAGTAAGTCCGTGAGCTCCTCAAATCGTTCAGGAGCCATGCTATGGGCTACCTGCTTAAGCCACTTTTTTGTATTAGAAACCTTTAAAGGACCTGTGATTGTCCCATCCAACCAATCACCTTTGAACCCAATCAGGTCATCATCTGGCCTGGTAATTATTTGATGTTGAAGCTGGAATTCAGTATTACCACGAATAAAACGTGCAAAATGAACTCCTAAATTTCCCCGAATGTTGTCAAGATTATTTCCTGTAAATCGCAATTCAAACTCACCACTGTAACGACTATTTATGGAGTCTAATCCCAAGCTCCTTAAGTCTAGTCGTTTTAAATCACCATCAAATTCTAATTCTTGATTTTCCGTGTATAGATCATGCCCAAATCCATTTAATCCTAGTCCCAAAAATTCGTGATTTACATTCCAATTCAGCTTCCAATTTCCCGATAAAATTTCGGCTTCCATTGTATTGTTAGCGACCCTTTGACCATTGAGATTAAAACTTGCGTTTTCTGCATAAATCTTTGCATTTTCTGTAGTGTGCAATAAATCAGTTTCTATTTTAACCGACCCTGACATACCATCGGCCAAAAGTTTGAAATCAATCCATGGATGCAACACTACATTCCCAATCTGTCCATCAAATCGGTACGGAAGTGTTGAATCTAAATCGCTGTAGTCGATATTATGCTTACCGATAACACTTCCGGCATCTGTTCTCAATGTCCCGTGGTGCTGAAAGCCATTATAAGGGATGTAGGATTCTCCATCCAGGTACACCATGCCTAATGGTTTCAATTCGTCAGCCCAAGTCTCTTGCTCAAAAAAACGTGCTATATCTCTAGGGGAAAACTTCGCATTTCTAAAGCTCACCCAATGCTCCATACAAGAAACCTTCGGTATGCCTGTACATTTATAATCAAACGTGATGTTTGAACCCTGATCTGAAACGGCTCTAACATTAGCTGAAGACAAATTAGATAATGGGCCAGATACATTAGCATTTACATTAAATTTCGCCTGGTGGGTTTTAAGATATGGCGCATAATATCCGATATCTGCTAGTGAAATATCTGATTTGAGCAATTGTAGTCTATAATTAAATCGCTCAAAATAAGTTCCTTTTGATTTCGGCAATTCTTTTATTTCCAGAGACCCTAAGATTTTTGTTTGGCCCGTCAGGATCTCAAGAGATTGAAAATTTAAATTTGGCCCATCAAGGGTTAATTGGGTGCTAAACTTATCAATTTTTTGTCCAGACCGATCTAAAGTAGCTAGATCATTCACCTTCATCGTAATAATACCTTTGTCGTTCAAGCTAAATCCATTGATGGAGGAATTAACTTGTTTATAGCGAAGATAACTCGGGTTAAATTCTCCTTGTTTGTTGAATTGATGGGCGTTTGTACCCGAGAAAAACACGTATTCGCTTTGATTCAGTGATACCTCATCGATAGTTAATTTTAATGGTATATTGGTTTGTGAACTATCCTTAAGAAATACATATTCATAATTGAATTTTTCCTCAGCATCGTAGTTCCCCATTCTAAACAAGAGTCCAAAAGCATCTAGATAATTAATTTTAAACTCGTTATTAGCGATATCCCAATCCCTGATTCTAAAATCAAGGGTCCTGCCATAAATCATAGTATCCAGATGCAGATCTTTTATTAAGAATCCTTCTAAATGAAAATTTCTAAGAAAATCCACTTCCACACCCTGTATGGAAACTTCAACGCCGAGTGATTGGGAGATTTCGTTCGCGAAATATTGAGAAATTCTTGTTTGAACCCATCGATTTCGTGTGAGAACAGCAAGAACACTCATAATGAAAACCAGCAACAGTAAGCTGCGCAGTAATATCTTCCTTATTTTTGAGCGTTTTTTCTCCAACAAAACAAATTTACGTTCATAAACCCATGGCCAATCCACTACTTAAAAGCACCTCCACAATATTGGGCATTGAAAGCAGTTGTGATGACACGTCAGCTTCTATTATACAAAACGGAGAAATTCGATCAAATATCATCTCTTCACAGGAGATTCATCGAAAATACGGCGGTGTCGTGCCAGAGTTGGCTTCACGAGCCCATCAGAGCCATATTATTCCTGTCATCAATGAAGCTTTGGAAACCGCTAAAGTTTCAAAAAAAGATCTAAATGCTATTGCCGTTACTCAAGGTCCTGGTTTGATGGGATCATTGATTGTTGGCTTAAATACGGCAAAAGGGTTAGCTATGTCACTGGGTATTCCTCTTATTGGTGTTAATCACCTTCGAGCTCATGTGTCTGCATTACGGATTGAGAACAAAATAGAATACCCCATGCTCTGTTTATTGGTAAGTGGTGGTCATACACAACTCATCCTTCAGCATAGTGAAAACAATACAGAAATCATTGGTAGCACGATCGATGATGCCGTGGGAGAAGCATTTGATAAAGGATCCAAAATCATAGGTTTAGGATACCCAGGGGGGCCTGTAATTGCTAAATTAGCGGAAAAAGGCAATCGTGATTTCCATATTTTCCCAGATTCACAAACGAAGCAATTAGATTTCTCATTTTCTGGTATTAAAACATCACTTCTTTATTGGCTACGAAAAGAAATAGAGAATAATTCAGAATTCCTGATTGAACACCGTGAGGATATTTGTGCATCATACGAGAAATCCCTTGTGAATATGCTTCTTAAAAGGGTAAAAAAAGCGCTCAAGATTCACGATGTAAGGTCACTAGGTTTGGTTGGTGGCGTTTCTGCCAATAAATTACTCCGTAAAGAAATGACGGCACTTGGAAATAGCCATAAGCTCCAAGTTTACATCCCTTCTTTTGAATATTGCACCGATAACGCTGCAATGATTGCTAAAGCCGGGGAAATACTTTTTCGTCATGATGATTGTATTGGCTTAGAGGCGAAACCATACACCCGAGCTTAATTTGTATCTTTGAGCCCATGCTGATCCCTGAAGCTCAACAAATCCGTTTAGGCAATGAACTTCACATCGCCCGTGCGCTTTCTTGGATAGAAAATAAGCACTTTGAATCTGAAAATCTGTTAAAGCAACTGGATGGAAAATCAAAGGTATTAGGTATTACTGGCCCTCCAGGCGCGGGTAAATCAACTCTTGTCAACGCCTTAGTAACTGAACTTAACGAACTCAATCATCGCGTAGCTATTCTTGCAGTTGACCCTAGTAGTGCATTTAATTTTGGTTCATTACTAGGAGATCGGTTAAGAATGCAAAGCCTCTTCATGGAGGAACATGTATTTATTCGAAGTGTATCCTCTAGAGGATCACTTGGTGGATTATCGGCACATATCATCGAAATGATTGAAGTCCTGAAACATGCGCCCTTTGATTATATCATTGTTGAAACTGTAGGTGTAGGACAAAGTGAAGTAGAAATAGCAGGCATAGCGGATACCACGGTGGTGGTGACCGTCCCTGAGAGTGGCGATGAAATACAAGCATTGAAAAGTGGTATCATGGAAATCGCAGATGTTTTTGTTGTAAATAAATCAGATAGAGAAGGTAGTGATGCATTCGTTACCGCTCTAAAGCGAGCCTCTCATATGAAAAACAGGGATCACGAGACACCCGTTCTTAAAACTATCGCGAGTGAAAATAAAGGCATAAAAGATTTAATCTCATCTATGGACGCACATCTCAAGTCTTCTAGATATAACCAAAAACGGCCAATCATTCTTGCAGAAAAGGTATATTCCATCCTGCAGGAAAGCAAAATGAAGGACATCCATTTAAAGGATATTCAAAAAGCTATTGAGAAGGAATTAAATCACTCTCAAGATATTAATCTGTTTCGATTTGCAGAAAAGTTTAATCCTTAATTATTCGGTGAGATGATTACCTTGGTAATGGAGAAGAGTGTTTTTAAACTATACACTCCAGAAGGCAAGTTGGATACATTAAGAGTCGTCGTTTGCGCATTCACATCCGCTTCAAAAATCCGCTGACCTGACATATTGATTAACTGATACTTCCCTCCTATTTCCTCCTTCAGCCATTCCACTTGAATGTTTTGGTTCGCTGGGTTTGGATATATTGTTAATGCCGGTAATTTCACTCTATTTATGTTTGTGGAGGATTGAACCACCGAAACCTGACAATTCTCGGAAT
>JAYYCN010000220.1:0-7457 GCA_036161795.1 Bacteroidota bacterium | reverse complement strand
TGTAAAACTTCCTTGCTCATGCTTACTGCACCGTCTAAAATTCTCAAAAAATAAGAAGTAAACGGGCGATCAAAAAAACGTGTTTCGTGAGGAATGATGTTATCTGTAATCGCGATAAGACGCGTGTGTTTATTAGATTTTACAATTCTGCCGAACAGTCCAAAAGCCGGCCCAAAAAAGGGCATCCAAAAACGGAAAATGATAACATCCGGACGAAGCTTTTTGTACTTCAGCCCGACCTTTATCCAATTGAATGGATTTACGCTATTCAACGCAATATCAATATCTAAATATTCCGGTTTAGGTGAGTCTGTGTATTGCGATTCGCCAGGAAATAAAAAGTTCGGATACTGTAAAGTGAAGGTAAGAATGCTCACCTTATTTTGCTTTCGTAACTCGGTAGCTAGTCGCTCATTGTAAGTGGCCAAACCTCCTCGTAAAGGGTGTGCAGGACCGACAATCACGATGTGTTGATTTTTCCAACTCAATTCACGCGGCTTTTGATGCTGTAATCATTACGGTCAGCGCTATTTCTACTCACTAATTCGCCTAAAAATCCAGCAAGGAAAAGCTGTGTACCGATGATCATCGCCAATAACCCCAAATAGAAAAGGGGAGAATCGGTTACCAATGGGGCTCGTTGATGTAGCCAGTAGGTGTAATACAATTTGTTTCCAATGATAATAAAGGCGAGTATCGTACCCATCAAGAAGCTCAAAACGCCATATAATCCAAAAAAGTGCATGGGGCGTTTACCGAATTTACTCATGAAATAAAGGCTGAGTAAATCAAGAAAACCGTTGATGAAACGGTCCATTCCAAACTTGCTGCTTCCGTATTTTCTCGCTTGATGCTCTACGACTTTTTCACCAATACGAGGAAAACCACCCCATTTGGCTAATACGGGGATGTATCGATGCATCTCACCATAAACTTCAATATTTTTAACCACTTCATGATGATAAGCCTTAAGACCGCAGTTAAAATCGTTTAGCTCAATGTCGCTCATTTTACGCGTGGCCCAATTGAATAATTTGGTTGGAATGGTTTTGGAAATCGGATCGTACCGTTTTTTCTTCCATCCACTCACCACTTGGTAATTCTCCTTTAGAATCATTTCACGCAAAGCGGGGATTTCATCTGGAGAATCTTGTAAGTCGGCATCCATGGTGATGACCACTTCGCCCTGAGCTTCTCGAAATCCTACATTTAGAGCGCCGCTTTTGCCATAGTTTCGACGTAATTGGATTCCCTTGATTTCCTTTTGGGTTTGACCCAATTCTTTTATGACTTCCCAAGATTTATCTGTACTGCCATCGTCAAGCAGAATGATTTCATATTGCAGTTTCTCTGCATCACAAACCCGTTTAATCCAAGCACACAACTCGGGTAAAGATTCTTCCTCGTTGTATAACGGTACGACCAAAGAAACATCTAGCATCACTTCAAAATACGTCTATTTTTACCAAATCTTTTTGAATCCTACCGATTCACGCACCGCATTCATGGTTTCAGCAGCACTTTTCCGTGCTTTTTCCCTTCCAAATGCAGCAATTTCATCTAATTCCTTCTCTTTTTCTAACTGCGCATCAATGCTTTCTCTTAACGGAGCAATGAACGATTCCATGTCTGCAGCGAGCTGCTTTTTTAAATCACCGTATCGTATAGATCCTTTTTGATGTTCTTCGTTGAAAAAGCTAATGGTTTCTTGTTCACAAACCAATGACATTAAGTCAAACAGGTTTTGCACAGGAACACTCTTTGGTTGGCCAGCTTCTGCAGGACCGCTATCGCTCACCGCGCGCATGATTTTTTTCTGCAATGCTTTGGCTTCTTCGTTGAGATATATAGTATCCGCCTCCCCCGCACTTTTGCTCATTTTACCTCCTCCTGTTAATCCAGGAACTTTAACGAGCTCTTTAGTCACGCTGAATGCTTGAGGTTCAGGGAAAATTTCATTTTCGTACAAGCGATTAAATCGGTTTCCAAAAGTCCTTGCCATTTCCAAGTGTTGTTCTTGGTCTTTACCGACAGGAACTTTTGCTCCTCTATGAATGAGGATGTCTGCTGCCATCAAGACAGGGTATGTAAGCAGTCCGGCATTGACGTTATTGGGTTGAGAACGTACTTTATCTTTAAAAGAAGTAACCCGTTCTAGCTCTCCGAGATAGGCATTCATGTTTAGCATGAGATACAACTCTGCCGTTTCAGGTAAGTCAGATTGGATGTAAATGGTACATTTTTCAGGGTCCAGTCCTAAAGCAATGTATTCAGCCAAAACACGACGCACACTGCCTTTTAAATCCTCGGGGTTTGGGTGTGTGGTTAAACTGTGATAATCGGCAATAAAGAAGTAAGAATCATATTCCTCCTGAAGCGTTAAAAACTGCTTAAACGCACCAAAATAATTTCCTAAATGAAGCTTGCCAGTCGGACGGATCCCACTCACCACAATTTCTTTCATGAGGCGAATTTACAACGCTTTTTTTACATGGGTTGGGTCATTAAAATTAATACCCTAAGGGCCTAAACAATCGATACAGTAAAAAGGCGCCTGCTGGGCGCCTTTTTTTGTTGCGAAAAAAATATAGAGTGAATGATTGAAAACTATAACCAATTACCGAATAATGAAATAAAAACTTAATTATTACAGAAATTTATAATTCTACATAGAAAATTGTAAGCCTTTGTCATGTGTCATACATAAAAGATGGATTGTAACCATGATTTTGTGGCAAAAAAAAATGTCTGTTATAATTTAGGATTTAACAACTGTAAAAATATATTATCACATGATTAAAAACTACATTAACCAAAACATCCTGAAATCGATGAAAGTGTTGTGTCTAGGCGGCCTGATGGCGTTTAGTAGCAATGCGTATTCGCAGCTATCGGGAACGAAGACGTTAGGAACTGGAGGAGATTACACTTCTTGGTCCGCGTTGGCGTCTGCAATTAAAACAAGTGGAGTTAGCGGAAAGTTAACGGTAACCATGCTGAATGACATGTCGTTGGGCGGTTCACGCGTGACTTTCCAAAATCCTTCCTCGAACAAACCAACGTCCACCAATCAAATTGTAATTGATGGTAATGGTAAGAAACTAACCTACTCAGGTTATGATGCGGCTATCGTGTTGAATGGTGTGAGTTACCTAACCATTGAAGACTTGACGTTGGAGCATACGAGTAATGCATCTGATAACAAGGGTATTCAGTTTATGGGAGATGCGCAGTACAACACCATCGACGGGTGTACCATTAGCTTCCCTAATCAGACAAGTTCAACAACAAGTACTTTTTCTGGAGGTGCGTATATCGTATTTTCTTCGAGTTTGACGAGCATGACATCGTACAGCACTAGCTACCATAACGGTCGCTACAACACGGTGAAAAATTGTACGATGACGACCAGTGCCAACTCAAACGGTCCAACGATTGCGATCATGGTGTACAATAGTGCAACTCTCGATGCGTCTACTGCAGCAAACAATACGTTCCAGAATAATACGATTAAGAACTACTATTACTATGGTTTATACAATCAATACAGTAATGGTGATCAATTCTTGAACAATGATATCTCAAATGATGTAAACACAACGAGGTATATCTATTCTTCCAATTTGATGATGCATTCGTACTATACCTACAGTACAAACCGTTCTACAAAGTTTGAAGGAAATAAGTTCCATGATTTACCATATAAAAATGCTCCTGCATCCATGGGTTTCACTTCGACGGTGTATGGAATGTATGGTTATTACAACTACGGAACCTCATCTAATTTCTGGACAGTTAAGGATAATACCTTTGAGAACATTCAGTGTCGTTCTACCAGTTATTTCGGTTACTGCTACTATAACTACTATGCAGATTACGATGGTAACGTAGTAGATAACTGGGATAATGACTACTCAACCAGCTACACATACGGTTGGAGAATTTATTACAACTACGATCACATCAAGTTTAATCGCAATGAAATCAAGAATTGTTACAGCCGTGGTTATACTTATTATGTTTACATGTATTACCCACGCGGTCAAGTTCAAGCAGATTACAATAAAATCCACGATAATAAAACCGCACAGAACACATCGGGATGGACTTATGTGATGTATATCTATCGTCCAAACCGTAACAGTGCGAATTCCGTAAGTTACAATGAGATCAAGGATAATCGTTGGGGTTACTATTCTTACGATTTATACACCTACTATTTTGAAGGTAATGTGAACAACAACGTAATCATGAATAACTACCTCGAAAAAGATGCGGGTACGCCATATGGTTATCAATATACCATGCAAAACTATTACTTCTACAATTTGCAGGTGAATAACAATGTAATAATTGATAACCCAGGTTACTATGGTTCTTACCCTATGTATAATTATAGTTTTAATTCAGGTGGTTACAAACTAGAAGTTCGTGACAACACGGTAAAACTAGATGGTGACAAGGATAAGAATAACTATCAGTATAATTACAATTATTTGTATGTATATCCTTATTATCACAACAAGATTGCGGTAACGGGTAATTCATTTGATTTTAGAAATGTATACTACGCATATATCTACACCTACAACAGAAATGGAGCAACCCCATACGATGTATGGGATTACAACAACTATTGGTTTAAGAGTGTAGGTACTTCGTATTTCTATGGTCCAGGTGGTAACGCATATAACGTGAGAAACTGGATGAATACCGGTCTTCCAGGTGACCATGAAACAGGGCATATGCCAATTTACAAAGACACTTCTAATGACGACTACCGTATCACGGTATTTGAACTACAGAACAAAGTTCCATTGTTTGATAACCATAACCCACAGTTTGGTTACAATCAAAACACGATTGATAACGAAGACTACGATCGTAACTTAAACAAGCACGACCATGGTGGTTTAGAAGATACCATGGATATCGTAGGCACCAAGTCTGATGCAACCATTGCAGCGACGGTATGTTCTGGTTATGAGTTCGAAGGTGACATCTATATCAAGAATGATTACGTAGATACGGTTTACGGATTTAACGTAACGATGATGACCGACAGAGGTTCTAAAATAACCCAATCGGTAGATGATAAGATTTTACCTGGCAATACGCTTCAGGTGAAGTTTGATCAGAAGATGATGTTGAGCGAGCCAGGTATCACAAACATCATGATTTTTGTAGATGCCGCAGACGATGATTTATCAAACGACACCATCTACTTAAAGACAGAAGTACTACCAGCGCCAGGTGGAGGAGAGTATACAGCATCAACGAAGGCAACAAAAGCGATTTATCAAACCGCTAAAGAAGATATCACAATTTTAGGTGAGCCAGTAATCTATGACATGAATTCACCAACGAAGTACAGCAACTCAGATTGGGATACGAGTTCTACAGCAACCGCTGGTTGGATGTCAGAAGTACAGGAGTATACCGTATGCGGAGCAACGGTGAGCGGAGCAACCTTAACGGCACCTACTTCTTCTGCAGACATGGAGATTCAGTTTGTAACCAACGACGCGACGTATGAAGATAGCATGATTACCTTGGTAACACGTGTGATCGACCATACTAATGGTTGTGACACGATGATTAATCATAATGTATTCATCTACCCATCGATTACTCCATTGTTCACCTTCCCAAGTCAAATATGTGAGGGCGAGGCGATTTTGTTCGAGAATAAGAGTAAAGTATTGAGCGGCGGAATGGAATTCAAGTGGGATTTCGGAACAGGTGTAGCGGCAGACATAACAGATGCACCGGAGCCTGTATTCCAGTTCCCAGGAAGCAAGACGTATAAAGTAAACTTAGAGGCGAAGACAGTACCTTACGGATTTACTTTTGATACGACGATCGATGTAACGGTTAACCCAATCCCAACAGTAGCGTTTGCTAAGACAAATGCATGTGAGGGCGAGGCATTAACCTTTACAAATAAGACCACTCCAACGAATGCAGACATGAAGTGGAACTTCGGAGACGGAACTAGCTCAACGTCAGCGAACCCAACGAAGACATACAGCAAAGCAGGTCAGTATGAAGTAACGTTAGAGGCAGACTTGAACGGATGTGTAGCAACGATGACACAGAAGGTATATCAGTTTGACCGTCCAGTAGCGGACTTTGAGAAGGCAAACGGGAACTGTGATAACGATGTATTCGAATTTGAGAATAAGAGTACAATCGCAGCAGGATTATTCGGTAGCTTCTGGGATTTTGATGATAACGGATCTGTAAGTACGGACGATGCAGCGATGTATGACTTCAGCACTAGCGGAGATAAAACAGTGAAGTTGGTAGTAACAAGTGAGTTTGGGTGTAAAGACTCTATGAGTAAGACAATCACCGTAAGGGAGAGTCCAAAAGTGAACTTTACAAACGGTCCATTGTGTTCAGTGAAGCCAACAGACTTCATCAATACTACTCCTGATGTAGCGAATGCAATTGCAAGTTACTACTGGAACTTCGGTGACGGCACAACAAGTGGTGCCAAGAGCCCAACACATAACTGGAACGGAAACTTAGGACCGAAGAAAGTAAGCTTGAAGGTGGTATTGGATAACGGATGTGAGCAGGAGCTAATGAAAGACCTAGTGGTATTGACACAGCCTAAGCCAGAGTTCACTGCAGGTGAAGCATGTTCAGGTGAAGAGATTGCATTTGTGAACAACACGACATGGGCACAGGGTAAGATTAGTTACAAGTGGGATTTCGGAGACGGAACAACTTCAAACAACTCAGACCCAGTGAAGGTGTATAACGTAACCCAGAGTTACTATCCAAATGTAACGCTATATGCTTACATCGACGGAGGCTGTGCAGACTCCATCACGAAGACGAACTATGTATTGATCAACGAGAAGCCACGTACGTGTGACTTTGTAGCGGAAGTAGATTACAGCTACGGATTCTACGGAGTGAAGGTAGAGCCAATGAACACAAGTGGAGTAGTAGGTGGTCAGAACGATGCGGACTACATCTGGATCTTCGAAGGGGCAGGAACGGAGAAAACTTCAGGAGCGGATGCAGCAGCATTTGCGAATATGCCAGCAGACGGAGAGTACAAGATCACAATGCGTGCAACGATGCAGCAGAGTGGTTGTGACTGTCAGGCGAGCAAGACGATTGTAATGAATCGTAGTTCGGTAGAAGACTTGCAGAGTGTAGGGGTAGCGGTATTCCCGAATCCAAACACAGGCTTGTTCCGTGTAATGACGAAAGAGACGTTCGGAAAGAACATCACAGTAGAGATGTTAGACATGAACGGTCGCGTGGTTAAGGCGAGCAAGATGCAGGGTGGCAGTATGGAAGTGGATGCTAGAGACTTGAGCAAAGGCATGTACTTGGTACGCGTGAGCAACGGAGAAGAAACCGTAACTCGCAAGATCAACATACAGTAATTAATCAGAGGTAATACTCTTTACAGATATCAAATGAAAGGGCGCCCA
>JAYYCN010000219.1:0-2770 GCA_036161795.1 Bacteroidota bacterium | reverse complement strand
ATAAAGCAACGCTTGGCCTCATGTTTGGCTTTATCCTGATGATGTCCTTAGATGTTGGACCTGGATAAGATTCCCGTTTAGTCGTAAAAGTTATCCTCGCTTTTTTGGAAGTTACCGAAATTGAAATAATAGGTAAAACCAATTTGTAAATTACCGCTGCGGTAGTTCAGTGGAAAACGTTCACCTAGAAATTCTCCGTATTCTACATTTAAGTTTTGGGATGTCGAAAAGCTTTGTTGGTAAGTGACATTGAATTCATATCGATGTCCTCCTTCGGTGTTTCCGCCAAAAGCAACACCTAAATAGAAAAGGGGATAGATGCCGACATTTTGCTCCTGAACAATGCGAAACCGTGTGGCGTTCTCTTGGTTGTTAAATGTATCGGTACTGCTTGAACTTAATTGGGTGTTGATAAGCATTCCAAATCGTTCTGAAATAAAATTAGATGATCCGAACCCTTGTCTAAAAGTTAATCCTAACCCTGTACTTAAATACGATATCCCCTTGTTAATGCTGGTGTTGTAAGCCATGGTGTCGTTATTGATTTTGTAACCAGCATTCAGGTATCCAACACTTAAGTTTAATGACGAAGCGGGACTTAAGTCATAGTTTAAATGGATATTTCCGAAACCGCTCAGCCGATTACGGGTAGAGAAGTTATTTGCTAATGTATCGTTATTAGAAGTCTTGGATAGAGCAACTCCTGCGGAACTTCCGATCATCCAACGACTATTCTGGGCGTGAGATTGACTAAATCCAATCATTCCGACTAAAAACAAAAGCAAAAACTTTTTCATACTAACTGCGAAAATACAACATCGTAACCACAGTTAACATCGCAAAACAATATACTACCTTTGCCGCATGATGGATGCTTCCCAAGTATTAATTTCATTTAGAAACGCGATAAAAAATTTTCACACTACCGAAGGTGAACAAGTCATTAGGAAGGCAGAGTTGGAGAATCCATGGTTCACAGAAACTTCCATTGTACAAAGTTTGGAAGAGTGGGAGCAAGCTTTAACTAAAGATGGAATTAACCATTGGTTATCGGAATACACCATAGGCGAAATTCCATCTCACAAAAAGACCATCGGTATCATAGGTGCTGGGAATATTCCGTTTGTGGTCATACATGATATATTGTGTGCCTTGGTTAGTGGGTATCGTATTCATTTGAAATTATCCAGTGAAGATTCCGTATTACCCAAGTTTTGGATAACACAAGCCCAAGAATTAATTGGCGAGACACTACCCATTACATACGTAGAGAAGCTGAAGGATTCGGATGTGATCATTGCCACGGGTAGCAATAATACGCATCGTTATTTTGAATATTATTTCAGAAACAAACCAAGAATTCTTAGAAAGAGCAGAAGCAGTGTTGCTGTTTTACCTAAGCAATTAGAAACTGCACAAATCACCCGATTGGGTGAAGATATTTTCAGTTATTTTGGAATGGGCTGCCGTAATGTGACCCAACTTTGGGTTCCAGAAGGATTTGAGTTTGTTCAGTTATTTGAAACCTGGCATGATACATATCAAGATTTGGTAAATCACCATAAATATGCCAATAATTACAATTATCATAAGGCCTTATTATTAATGAACCTTGATCCACACATTGATTCAGGGTTTGTATTATTCAAGGAACGCGATAGTTTGCATGCCCCTGTTGGGTTAGTGAATTTCAGTTACTACCAAGATGTAAGTGAAGTGAACAGTTGGTTAGAATCATTAAATGAGGAAATCCAATGTGTGCTGTCGGAGGTAGTAGGTATCCATGGACTTTCTTATGGTGAGGCCCAAAAACCAACTCTCCGCGATTATGCCGATAATGTGGATATCTTATTTTGGTTGCTCAAACAGATCAATCAATAGGTCAGCCACTTCATTAGCCATTGGCTTTTCCGTGTCTAATGAAGGATTAATTTCTGTTATTTCCAAAACCTGGGTTTTAGCGTGTTGAGTAAAGTAATCCAAACTCATGAAAGCTTGTTTTTTCGATAGACCTCCTTTTACGGGAGTTCCCGTACCTTTTGAAACCGTTGGGTCCATGGAATCAACATCAAAGCTCACGTACCATTCATCGGTAACTTCCTTTAAATAATCCGTACACTCTTGCAGTGCCCATTTGATGCCTTTTTGATGGATCTCATCGGCGTAGATGACTCTAATCTCCTCGTTTTGAACCAATTTTAACTCGGGTTTTTCAAAGCTGCGTATCCCTAGGAAAATAATATTCCTCGGTGGAATACTACGGTTTTTCTTTAATGATTTAATGATGTTCCACAAATCCTCACAATCAGGGTCAACTTCACTGACTTGGCTCTTTTTGTTATCAATATCAAGGGCAGTATTGACAGACATTCCATGAATATTCCCGCTAGGGGTGGTGTATGGAGAGTGCAAGTCTAGGTGGGCATCAATCCAGATGATTCCCTTTTTGTTGCTGTCACCCTTTCTGCAGAATCCGGCTAAACCCCCTATTGCATTGCTATGGTCACCCGTCAATAACAATTGAAATGGTAAATTATCTCTGCTTGACGCTATAGCGCTAGCGAATCGTTCTTGATGTTCAATCAGTGGTTTGGCCCTTTTCAGCTTTGGGTATTGTATGGTTTCTAAATCTTCGTATTCAAGGGTTTGTTCTACGTCAATGCGAGGAAGTTGTAACAGTTTTTTTGCTCCCTTAATTCGTAGTGATTCTAGAAGTGCTTGAGGTCCTTCAGATGTACCTTTTTTCCCTGCTCCATATTCCCAATTTGAC
>JAYYCN010000218.1:0-4070 GCA_036161795.1 Bacteroidota bacterium | reverse complement strand
AAAAGCCGGTAAAAAGCGTATGCGTTCTGTGGGAAATGTAGATATTCCTCAAAGTGCCTTCATGGCCGTGCTTAAGCTGAACGATTAGTATCTTTAAAGGAGTGAATACTCCGATTGAAGAACACCCCTATTTATTAATCCTTTCCTCTTGCCCAGGTATCGGGCCCATACATGCAAAAAAACTACTTCTATCTTTTGGCTCAGCCAGAAAATGTATAGAGGCAAAAAAAATCGATTGGGTTCAAAAAGGAGGTCTTTCTTCAAAACAAGCCAAAAATTTAGATTCGTATCGAAGAACTGCAATTGATGCAAAAAAGAAAGACTCAGAGTTCTATCGTAAACAGGGTATTCATATCATATCTATTCTCGACGATAACTTTCCGGTACGTCTTAAACATTGGATTGACTGCCCCATTTTGTTATTTACTAAAGGGAATATTGAACTCAATCCATTACGAACAATGGCCATTATTGGTACCCGTAAACCAAGTGTGATGAGCCTCGAATTAACAAAAAAACTTATTCAAGAATGCTCTCAATATAACATTACGATTGTTAGTGGCCTCGCCTATGGAATTGATATCACCGCACATCGTGAGTGTATCAAACTGGGGATACCCACTCAGGCCGTCCTCGCACACGGACTGGAACAAATTTATCCAAAAGCTCACAGCAGTGAAGCCCGTGAGCTACAAGGTAATGGAGGACTGATTACGGAAATGCCACTTCATACCAAAATTCATCCTGATTTATTTCTAAGAAGAAACCGAATAGTGGCTGGCTTATGCGATGCTATAGTTGTGATTGAAAGTAAAATAATTGGAGGAAGTATGTCCACCGCACAGATTGCACGAAGTTATGACCGAGAGGTATTTGCTTTTCCGGGAAACCCCATACAGGGCCACAATTCTGGTTGCAATGCTTTAATTAAAAGGAATGTGGCACAATTGGTTGAATCGTTTGATGATATCACAAAAAACATGAACTGGCAACTGAACTCATCGCACCCAGAAAAGCAACAGATTCCTCTTTTACCTGACCTCAATGAGGATGAGCAACTAATCCTACATGCACTCACTGGTCAAGCCTTGCACATCGATCAACTCATGAAAGAAATACACATACCCCTGCACCGCTTAACACTCAGCACGCTGGAACTTGAACTAAAGGGTATAATAAAAGTATTACCGGGAAAATATTATCAGCGATTGGCCTAACGCTTCCGCTTTTGTTGCTGTTGCGCTTTTTGTTGGCTCGCTTTCATTGCCAATTCCATTCTTTCTTGGAATTTGGATTTTTTAACCGGCTTCTTTTTGGCCGCTGCAATTTGTGCATGCAATTTACTATCATCCACAAATCTGCGGATTACAAACTGCTGTCCAAATGTGATTACGTTACTTACAAAGTAATACCAGGTTAAACCACTAGCATAGTCATTCAATACTCCCAAGAAAATTACAGGCATAAAATATCCGATGTACTTCATTTGACCAGATACCCCAGAAATCTGATTATTCAAATGAGTATAAATCAGCGTAGAAACGGTCATCATCAACGTAAAGTAACTCACGTGATCTCCATAAAATGGTATGTTGAAACCAAGCGAAGGGCCATCCCACTGACTCAAATCGTTTGACCAAAGAAAAGATTCTTGTCGCAATTCAAAAGCTACTGGAAAGAATTGGAACATGGCAAAAAGAATAGGAAGCTGCAATAACATAGGTATGCAACCGCTCAAAGGACTCACACCAGCTTTTTTGTACAACGCCATATTTTCCTGCTGGACTTTCTGCATATCGCTGCCATGCTTTTCTTTGATTGCATCCATCTCAGGTTTCAGAATTCTCATCTTCGCCGTTGAGATGTACGACTTGTACACCAACGGAAGCAAAGCAAATTTTATGATCACCGTCAATAACATAATCATAATACCGGTTGAACCTATGATACTTTGAAGAAAGGCAAACACAGGAATCACCACTCCGCGATTCACCCAACCAAAAATTCCCCATCCCAATGGAACCAAACGCTCTAAACCAGCTTCTGCAATACCTAAATCAGTATTTTCAAGGGTTTTGTAATGGGTTGGACCGAAATAAAATTTAAAATCTCCTAGACGATCAGTTTCTCCTTTGTAAGCCATGTAAATGGTTGCTGACATGGGCTTAATATTTAGCGTATCACCTTCTCGGTTTTCACCCATTTTCAGTTTGGTATCGGCCAAAATGTCTTTACTACTCGCCATGAGCGCAGTAAAATACTGCTGTTTAAATGCGAACCACTGTATTGGAGACTTGATATCTTCTTCAGCTTCCTCGGTAGACTTCAGTGAAGTTGGAGACTCGTTAGGTAGTTTATATACAATTGCTGAGTGCTGCAGCTCCCATTTCATGTCTTTCTCTTGCTTTTGCAAAACGGTTGACCAGTCCATGCGGAAATCAGAATTTCCACGTCGAACATAGTTTTCCATACCACGAACCACGACGTTGTAATCAACCACATAGGGCTTATCCGCACTGAGTGCATATTGTTGTTCGATGTAGGAAGATTCGTCAACAGACAATCTTAAGCTGAGAACAGAATCGTTCCGTACAATAGGCTTCCAAAAATACTCATCGCTCGAATGTTCATCACCATCTTGATCCGTCCATGACCAAGACATTTGATTTTTCTGACTGTCCAAAAGAATCAAATCTCGCCCGTTTGAGCGTTTATATTCGTTCAAGCGAACTTGTGAGATTCCTCCACCTTTAGCTAAAATCTCCAGCGTTAAATGTTTGTTGGAAATTGCATACTGGATGTCATCACCTTCAAGATGATCCCCGAAGTTTTTAGACAACCGAAGAATTTCAGTTGAATCAATCGCCATATCTGACTGGCTCTCCTCTAATCTGGAATTTGTACCAGAAGAGTTTTTCTGATTGGTGTTTTGTTTTTTCGCGGCTTCTACACGAGCAATACTGTCTTGTGTTAGCTGCATTTGAATCTCTTCTGGGGTTGGTGCGGTATACCAATAATAACCTGCCAGAATGAGGAAAATTAAGGAAAAACCTATTACTGTATTACGGTCCATGAGTGGAGCTGCGAAGGTACTACATTGGGGGGATAACAAAAAGACCACAAGAGCATATGATTTTCCATTATTAATGTGGTATATTCGCATGCGAAAAATCACATGGCAAACACGGGTAAAATTTCACAGATTATCGGGCCTGTAGTTGACGTTAGTTTCAATGACGCAGGATCTACATTACCACAGATTTACAATGCTTTGGTTGTCACCAAAGAGAACGGTCAAGAACTTGTTTTAGAAGTTCAACAACACCTGGGAGAGAACGTTGTTCGTACCATCGCAATGGATGGAACAGAAGGTCTACGTCGTGGAATGGATGTTGTTGACCAAGGAAGCGCTATTACCATGCCAGTTGGTGAAAGCATCCGTGGTCGACTACTCAACGTAGTAGGTGAAGCCATAGATGGAATGGAAAAGCTGACAAAAGATAACGGTCGTCCTATTCACGCAGCCGCTCCAACTTTTGAAAATCTAAGTACCAGTACTGAACCATTATATACAGGGATCAAAGTAATCGATCTATTAGAGCCTTATGCAAAAGGGGGTAAGATTGGTTTGTTTGGTGGTGCCGGAGTAGGAAAAACGGTATTGATCATGGAACTAATTAACAACATTGCGAAGGCTTACAGTGGTATGTCGGTATTCGCCGGTGTTGGTGAGAGAAGTCGTGAAGGAAATGATCTACTTCGTGAGATGATTGAGTCTGGCGTAATTCGTTACGGTGAAGAATTCCAGAAGAGCATGGAAGAAGGTGGATGGGATCTGACTAAAGTTAATATGGATGAGCTTTCTAAGAGCCAAGCAACATTGGTATTCGGTCAGATGAACGAGCCTCCTGGTGCTCGTGCTCGTGTGGCACTTTCAGGGTTATCCGTTGCAGAGTATTTCCGTGATGGTGATGGCGAAGGCGCTGGAAAGGATATCCTTTTCTTTATTGACAATATATTCCGTTTCACTCAGGCTGGTTCTGAGGTGTCTGCACTACTGGGTCGTATGC